>JBGTNF010000039.1:0-5451 GCA_041743205.1 Thermomicrobiales bacterium
GAGGACGCCCTCGCGGCCGCCTGGGCAGAAGGCGCGTCGCTGCCCCTGCCGGCGGCCATGGCCGAGGCGACGGCCATCACCGTCACGCCAGCCCCGTCCCCGCCAGGTCCAGCGGACCATTTTGGCCTGACCCCGCGCGAGATCGACGTCTTGCGCCTCCTGGCCCAAGGCATGTCCGACCGGGAGATCGCCGCGTCGCTGTCGATCAGCGAGCGTACCGCCGGCAACCATGTCCAGCACGCCATGCAAAAGATCGGCGTCGAGTCCCGCACGGCGGCGGCGGTCTTCGCGGTCCGCCACGACCTCGCCTGACTCGCGTCTGCGGGCGCCTGAGGATTTCTCCTCAGGACCCCTCCCTCAAAACCCGTTCCCCAATCGAGGAGTTCCCCAGATGTGCCGCGCGGCGGGCGAGGGCATGATCGAAGCATGCCCTCGGGACTTCGCCCGCGCCGGCGCCGCTTCACAGAAAGGGAACACCATGAGTCCAGCCGTGTCCGGAACCATCCCGGACGTTTGCCTGTCGCGGCGGGCCGCCATTGGCCGTCTCGCCGTCGCAGGGGCCGCCGCCGCAATTGCGGCAACGCCTTTCGGGAAGTTCCCAACCGCGGCGCAGGCGGCTGCTCCGCACAACCAATCGTTCGCCACGGCCACCGAGGAAGGAAAACTCATGAGCCAGACCACTTCCACCGTCGATACCGTCCCGACCGTCGTGCTCGTGCATGGCGCCTTCGCCGACTCCTCGAGCTGGAACGGCGTCATCCCTGATCTGCTGGCCCAGGGGTATCCGGTGGTCGCCGCCGCGAATCCGTTGCGGGGTGCGACAAGCGACGCCGACTACGTCGCCAGCGTCCTGGCTGGCATCGAGGGGCCCATCGTCCTCGTCGGCCACTCCTACGGCGGCATCGTGATCTCCAACGCAGCCGCCGGCAACGGCAATGTGAAAGCCCTGGTGTTCGTAGCAGCGTTCGCGCCCGAAGCCGGGGAGAGCGCCGTCGATCTTTCCGGCAAGTTCCCGGGCAGCACGCTGGGGCCAGCCCTCGCTCCGTTCCCGCTGCCTGGAGGCGGAAACGACCTCTATATCCGGAACGATGTCTTCCAGTCCCAATTCGCGGCAGACGTACCGGAGGCGGAGGCAGTGCTGATGGCCGCGACCCAGCGTCCGATCACCGAAGCCGCGCTCGCCGAGGCCGCCGGGGATCCGGCGTGGAAGACCATCCCGTCCTGGTTCGTCTACGGGGAACTGGACAAGAACATCCCGGCCGCGGCCCAGGTCTTCATGGCCGAGCGCGCCGGCGCGAAGGGGACCATCGAAGTCCCGGGCGCGTCGCACGTGGTCATGATCTCGCGGCCCCAGGCCGTGACTGACGTGATCCTGACCGCGATCGACGCGGTCCGCTGATGGTGATGGCTTGGGCAGGTTGCGTCCCGAGCCAACGCTCTCACCCGTCGATCGTGTTTCGCAGCATACGAAAGCACCATTGGGCGACGATCGGTTGTCCATCGCAACAACACCCGGAAAGGTGAAATCCATGAAAATCGTGGTCATCGGCGGCACTGGACTCATCGGATCGAAACTTGTGTCCAAGCTCCAGGCACAAGGTCATGAAGTGGTGGCGGCGTCTCCTCGATCGGGCGTGAATACGATCACCGGCGAAGGGTTGGCCGAAGCCCTCCAAGGGGCTTCCGTCGTCGTGGATGTCTCGAATGCTCCCTCGTGGGACGACGAGGCGGTGCTGGAGTTCTTCGAGACGTCCACCCGCAACCTCCTTGCCGCCGAGGCGGCCGCCGGCGTGGGTCATCATGTCGCGTTGTCGGTCGTGGGAACCGATCGCCTTTCGGAAAGCGGGTACTTCCGCGCGAAGATCGCCCAGGAGAAGCTGATCCGGGAATCGTCGGTTCCGTACACGATCGTCCATGCCACTCAGTTCTTCGAGTTCATCAAGGGCATCGCCGATGCCGCCACCGACGGCGACACGGTCCGGCTCCGGTCGGTGCTCATCCAGCCCATCGCTGCGGACGACGTCGCCGAGGGCGTCGGGCAGGGCTCGCTGGACCCACCGGCGAACGGCATCGTCGAGATCGCCGGACCGGACCAGTTCCTGCTCGACGATCTGGTCCGCGGATGGCTCAGGGAGACCGGCGATCCCCGCGACGTCGTCACCGACCCACACGCGAGCTACTACGGTGTCGAGGCAGGTATGCGAACCCTCCTGCCCGGCAGCGACGCGTGGATCGCGCCGACCCGGTTCGAGGACTGGCTGCACGCCGCTGCAGTTCGATAACGGTTGCGCGCGGCGCCACCTCGGGTCTCGAGGTGGCGCAACGCATGATTTCCGCCTCTCTTTCAAACAAAAGGGTTCTGCTCATGGTCACGACAGATGTCCATTCCGAAACAATTTCTCCCCTAGTGCTGGAGCCAGCCGCGCAGGCCCTGGCCGATTCCCTGGCGGTCGGCGGCAGTCCCCCCATCGACACCCTCTCCCCCGACGACGCCCGGGCCGTGCTCGACGGGGCGCAGGCCGGCAAGGTTACCCTCGCGCCGGCCGAGGTCGAGGACCACACCGTCCCGGGCGGTCCGGATGGCACGGTCTCGGTGACCGTCGTCAAGCCCACCGCCAAAAATGGCAGTCTGCCGGCGGTCGTGTACACGCACGGCGGCGGCTGGGTGCTCGGCAACTTCGCCACCTACGAGCGGTTGGTGCGGGACCTGGCGGAGCAGACCGGCGCCGCGTTCGTCTTCGTCAACTACCCACGCTCGCTGGAAGCCCGGTACCCGGTCGCGATCGAGCAGGTGTACGCCACGGTGCGGTGGGTCGCCAGCTATGGAGCGGAACTGGGACTCGACGGCAGCCGGCTAGCCGTCGCCGGCGACAGCGTCGGCGGCAACATGACGGCTGCGGCGACGCTCCTGGCGAAGGAGCGCGGTGGGCCGAAAATCCGCTATCAGGCGCTCCTCTACCCGGTCACCAACGCCGCCTTCGACACCGGCAGCTACGAGCAGTTTGCCGAGGGTCCGTGGCTGACGCGCAAGGCGATGCACTGGTACTGGGATGCGTACCTCCCCGACGCCTCGAAGCGGTCCGAGGTGACGGCCTCACCGTTGCGGGCAACCCTGAAGCAGTTGCGTGGCCTGCCGCCGGCCCTGGTCATCACCGGCGAGGCCTATGGGCGCAAACTCCGCCAGGCTGGCGTCGACGTGACGACTGTGCGGTACGACGGCGTCTTCCACGACTTCATGATGCTCAACGCTCTGGCGGAGACGAACGCCGCCCGCAATGCCATCGCCCAGACCGCCCGGGCGCTGAAGGCCGCGTTAGACCGATAGATTGCCCATAGGGCACAACGTAGCAGTGACCCCACAAGTCCACCTGCCCCGCCATGCAGCGATGGCTGGGCAAACAACCTACCGATGAAGCCTGGCCAACCTGAAGCACCGGCCGATGGTGTTTCCCCATCTGCCGAGGAGAAACCAGATGACCGACACCGCCACCCGGACATCCGTTTGGACCATCGACCCCGAGCACTCCGTCGTCGAGTTTTCGGTCAAGCATTTGAAGATCGCCACGGTCAAGGGCCGCTTCTCCGATGTTACGGGCCAGATCACGGTCGATCCAGAGCACATCCAGAACTCCAGCGTCGACGTCGAGATGCGCGCCGCCAGCATCGACACCCGCAACGTGAAGCGGGATGCGCACCTCAGGTCGGCCGATTTCTTCGATGTCGAGGTCTTCCCGACGCTCACCTTCACGAGTTCCCGGGTCGTGCAGGCTGGCGACGACATCGTGATCACTGGGGATCTCACCATGCACGGCGTCACGCGGCAGGTCACGCTCGACGCCGAGTTCAACGGCGAAGCGGCGGACCCGACGGGCCAGCCGATCATCAGCTATTCGGCGAAGACCGAGCTCAATCGCAAGGACTTCGGCCTGAACTGGGGCACGACGGTTGAGACTGGTGGCGTCCTTGTCGGTGAGGACATCAGGATCACCATCGACATCCAGGCCTACGCCAGCGTTTAGGCGCCCGTCCCGGGATTCGACTGGTCTGTTTCCGCATCATCGTTCGGAGGACCCCATGACACTCCAACCCATCGATCACACGTACGCGGCCGGGTCTCAACGTCAGCCTACGCCTCCACCTCACACGATCGTGGCTGCCGTCGCCCGCTCCGACACCGACCGGGGCGTCGCCCTGCTGAACCAGGCTGGCTTCGCGCGCGACCGGATCGAGGTCGTCATCGTCGAGGAGATTCCCAGGCTCGAAGAGCCGCTTGGTGGGACGGGCCTGCACCGATTCCTCGTCCGGCTGCGGTTGAGCCTGGGGGACGATCTCGACGAACTGGAGCAGGCGCGGCGCGAGTTGATGAACGGGCATGCCCTGATCCAGGTGGTCGTCCATGGAGACACGGAGCAGGAGCGCGTACGGACCATCCTGAGCACGCCCAGAGGTCAGGCCATGCACGACTTTGGGCGGTGGACGATCGCATCGATCGATCAACCGCGAGTCGATGGCTGAACGGCTCCAGGGTTCCAGTCACTCCGACTACGCCATGCCGGTTCGCTTGACACATCAGCTCCTGGAGGTACCTATGAAACTCTTGCCCATCGAGCGCACGCATACGATCAGCTCTCAGCGTCAGCTCACGTATCCACTTCACAAGATCGTCGCGGCCATGCCCCGGTCCAACGCAGGCGAAGTCACGGTCGCGCTGCACCAGGCAGGCTTCAGGCGCGATCGCATCGACGTTATCGTGGCGGAGGATGTGCTGGAGCTTGGAAAGCCCATCGGCGGATCGGGATTTCACCGGGTGTGGACCTGGCTGCTCCTGAGCCTGGGGGATGACCTCGACGAACTCGAGCGGGTCCGGCGGGAATTGGTGCGCGGATACGCGTTGATCCAGGTACGCATCCACGGGTCTGGGGAACTGAATCACGCGCGGACGATTCTGGGTCGGTACGGTGGACACGACATGGTCTACTTTGGGCGGTGGACGATCACGCCCATTGACGACCGGTAAGTCGCCAGCGGAAAGGCAGAGGCGCCCCCACACCGTTCCCAGGCGAGCGTGGTGCGGCGCTCAACCTTCGACCAGGCCGTCCAGGTGATCGGCCTGGTTCCACGGACCCGGTTCGCCGTGACCGTCACGGTCGATCACGAGTTCGGAGATCGAGCAGTTCAGGAATCCGCCCCTGGCTCCCGGCCAGATGTCGAGCGGATCGCCGTGGGCCTTGGCCGCGATCCAGGCCAGCGAGCCGCCGTGGCCGACCGCCACCACCACGTCGTCCGTGCCGGTGTGGCGGGTCACGATCTCGTCGTAGGCGGCGATCACCCGGGCCCCAAACTGCGTGCCGTTCTCGCCGCCGTCCCAGCCCTGGGTCATCGGGCGGTTGGGATCGGCCATGATCGCGGCCAGCTCGGGGTTGGCGGCGCGCCAGTCCGACCAGAGCAGGC
>JBGTNF010000040.1:0-3656 GCA_041743205.1 Thermomicrobiales bacterium
CCGGATGGCCTCTACCGCAGCCAGCAGCGGTTCGGGATGTACCGCTGGCACATCCCGGACCCGGTCCGGTTCAAAGACGACCTGCGCGTGACGATCCAGGCGCTCGGCTGGCGCTCCCGGCTGGAAGAGAAGCAGCGCTACCTGCCGTTGCAGGACGACATCGCCTCGACCGCGTTCTGGTACCAGGCCGAACCGCACGCGCCGTTCCCATCCATAGGCGACGCCAACGCGCTCGAAGTCATTTAGAACCCAGCAGTATCATGGAACTTCCGTAAACCGGTAGGAGAGGACCTTGTGTCCTCCCGTGGGTGCGGGTTGCGAACCTACGGGAGGACACAAGGTCCTCCCCTACCGGACTGTCATTCCGAGCTTGCGAGGAATCTTCGGACCCGCACGCTGCCTGATCGAAGATTCCTCCTTCGTCGGAATGACAAATGCGGATTGGCAACACCACCTGCATATCGAGTTCCACCTACACAAAGGAGACCAGTCATCATGAACGAAACCACCAGGCGAAAGATTCTCATCACCGGGGCGCGGGGCCGGATCGGGACCTGCCTGATCGACGGCCTGCACGAGCGGTACGAGCTGCGGCTGCACAACCGCACGCCGGAAACGCAACCGGAAGGCTACGAGCACGTCACCGCCGTTCTCAACGACTACGACGCCGTGCGCGCGATGATGGACGGCATTGACACCGTCATCCACATGGCTGCCAACCCGAGCGTCCAGGCCCCGTGGGACGACATCCTCGACGACAACATCATCGCCACCCGGAACGTGCTCGAAGCGGCCAAGGAGGCAGGGGTGCGCCGCGTCATCTTCGCGTCCTCCAACCACTCGATGGGCATGTACGACCGCGACGGCGAATGGCCGGTCTACGTCTCGATGCCGGTCCGGCCCGATTCCCACTACGGGGCGTCGAAGGTGATCGGCGAGGTCTTCGGGCGGTACTACTATGACGCCTTCGGGCTGGAGTTCATTTCGCTGCGGATCGGCTGGTTCACCGACCAGGAGAGCTTGCGATCGCGGAAGGACCACGCAATCCTGCGGGCGATGTGGCTGGGACCGAAGGACATGGTCAACGTCACGCTTGGCGCGATCGAGACGGCGACGCCGTTCGGCATTTATTACGCGATCTCGGAAAACCCGGACCGGCGGTGGGACATCACGAACACGATCATCGACCTCGGCTACCGCCCAGTCGAGCGCTGGGACGAAGACCTTGGCGTGGAAACGTCCCACGAGCCGGGCGCCACCCCGCTGCGCGAGGAATGGCCATAGACCTAACTGGTTGAGGCGTCGCGGAGATGATCGCCGATGTGGCCAATCACGAACCGCGACGCCTCCTTATCGTGATGCCAGTAGACGCGATGCCGGGGCGAGAGGTCGAGATGTGGGCCCATCAGGACGGCCTGGGATGAACCATTGCGGTCGATATCCAGCTCATAGTCCCCGCGGAATTGCTGTTTGGCCGTGCTCGAGATGTCGGTTTTCAATATGAGTCCCTGTTCGCGAAAGTAATCCGAGGGTGTCCTCCCGTCACCGTGATCGATCCGGCATTGCCGCGCGACATCGCGGATCGTCATCAGGCAGTCCCGAATCTCCGATGGACTGTAGCCGCTACGATACCTGGCAACCTGCCTGATCACCCGTTCGTGGAACACGAGTTCGCCATCGCGCACCGTCGATTGGACCTGCTCAACCGCTTCCCTGACCGTCTTTGGATCGGGAAGGGCCGATTCTTCAGGGAGAAACGACTGAGCGGCGCCTCGCACCTGAGCCTCTAATCCGTCGATCCTTTCGCGGAGACGATGCCGTTCGAGCTTGATCGCGTCAAGATCGGCGGCGTAGGAACTGGCCAGGGCCTCGGCTTCGGCCCGGTGGTCCTGGGCCGTCGCCACGGCGGTCGCCATCAGCGCGACGGCGTCACGAAGCGATTCGAGCCGGACGACCCCAACGTGGGGCGTGAGATCGCGCAACAGTGAATCGACGAGACCCCGCGCCTCGTTGGACTGGCGCGTCTCGGCGTGACGGAGACGATCGCGAACGAGGGGATCGGGCGCGATGGAGAAGGTTTCTTCCCTGCGAATGTAGCTGGAGAGCCATGTCGGAAAGGCGTCCGCGCCACGGGTTTCGATTTCCGGACGCTTGAAGAATCGATGAACGCCGGCTTCATCATGCGATGAGTAGCCCGGACGATAGAGACGCAGAACGTTCCAGCCAATGCGGTGCTTCTCGCCAATGAGCTTCCGTAGCTGGGCAGTCAGGCGCGGACTGGCGACGTGCACGACCCGAGCGGTGCCGAACAACGCGATTCCAAGTTCGCCCGGATCGAACGGCGGACCCTGCGTTTCGTCCCCGACGCAAACCACGAGCGGCACGGTGCGGCGGCGATCCGCTATCGACTCATGGAGCCGGTCGATCTGAATCAGGGCATTCACGGCGGAGTAGGATCGGGTCCACTCGATGTTTCCCTGGAAGATGCGGAACTTGTCGAACAACACGCCGAGCAATCCGCACGGCGGAGCCATGATCGCGTGCGGGGATTGGGGCCGGATGCCATCCTCGAAGCCCAGCTGTTCGCGAATGGTGACGATGACGGCCCCTGCCACGTCGGGTTCCGGGCCGTCACCCATCAGCAGTTGATGCATTTGCACGTCGGTTCGCATCGACCTGGGAACAGCACACGTTTCGTTCGGTGGGAAAGGGCGTTGGACCCAACCTTGCCACGCCCATTCTGCATCCGTGATTGAATTCACTTCCACGATGTCACCGCGGACGAGGTCACCGGTCCCAAAAGTCGCCCGCCGAAGCGGCGGGTCACCGCCGCCAGGACGCTGGTCCGGCACAGCGACCGCCGGGCCGGCAGCCTGCACGGCCAACCAGTTCTCCACGGCATCGCAAACGGCCTGTCGCATCGTGTGCGGATCGGCGCCTCCTTCATCCCGTGGGATAACGTGAAGGATGGCGGAATGCGTGGGATACATGGACAACTCCTGGAGTGTTTCGACCCACCCCATTGTCGCCCGGCTCTCCCGAATTTCCTACCGCGCACCGCGTCCGACCCGGAGGCCGGGCAACGTCATCCGCCGAGCGCTGGAATCTCCCAAACAATCTGTCCCGGCAACGTCCCGGCTTCCCCGTGTGATTTTGGCTTGCTTTCCGATTGGCGCTGTCAGTGAACGGCGTCCGACCACCGTTTCACGCCGCCAGGATGTGATCCGGGGCCCGGAGCCGACGATGTCACCGAGTCGCCGTCGGCGCAAGTTCCAGACGATACGCCTCCAGCCGCTCGACCAATTCAACCGAGCGACTGAGCGCCACGCAATGGCCGGCGTCGATTTCGTCGGCGTCGATGCCGAGCCGGTCGCGGACGACGCCCCGCAGCCAGGCTGCCGGAAACACCCGGTCGTTGCGGCCAAGCAGGTAGCGGGTGGGGACATCCGGCCACGCGTCCAGCGGCCACGGTTCCGTCCAAGCCTTGTTCGCCTGTTCGCGGCCTTTCGAGAGCGCCTCGGCGGCAAGGTCCGGCGGGACATCGTGATAGAAGACCACCAGGTCGCTGGCATCGGCCTGGTCCTCCTGCTGGTGCCCGGTGTTGGCGAACATCTGCTCGCCGGATTCGCCGGGTTGCGGAATCATGCCCGCCACGA
>JBGTNF010000041.1:0-4346 GCA_041743205.1 Thermomicrobiales bacterium
CCGCGCCGCCGGCCACGGCCCCGAAAGCGGTGCGGCGGCTGAAGCGCCGGCTGGCGAGGGATGTCCGGTGAAGCTGGGTGACGCGTCCGTTGGATGTCATGCCGATGCAGTCCTTTCCCATTGCGAAGGTCGGTCCTAAACGGTGTGGTGTTGGGCGTTCAGCCTTTCAACCCGGAAGTCAGCGCCGTGGCCAGGTGTTTCTGGGCGACGAGGAAGAGCAACAATGGCGGCAGCGAGGAGATCAGGGCCACCGCCATCAGTGGGCCCCAGAGCTGGGCGCCGTCCGGATCGGAGGCGTAGGTTCCCAGCCCCACGGCCAGGGTTTGCGACGCGGGGCCGGGCAGCACCAGCAGCGGCCAGAGGTAGGCGTTCCAGCCCCACAGGAAGGAAAGGGCGGCGACCGCCACCAGGCCGGGCCGGATCAGCGGGATCACGATGTCCCAGAGGGTGCGCACGATGCCCGCACCGTCCAGTTCGGCGGCGTCGTAGAGATCGGTGGGAATCTGCATGATGTGCTGGCGGAGCAGGAAGATGAAGAAGGCGCTGCTGGCCGCCATCGGCACGATCACGCCGGTCCAGGTGTTGATCCAGCCCAGGCGCACGACCAGCAGGTAGTTGGGGATCAGGGTGACCACGCCCGGGATGATCATCGTCCCGATCACCACGATCAGCAGCAGGCGGGTGACCGGCAGGCGAAAGCGGGCGAAGACGTAGGCGGCCGGAACCGCGATGGCCAGGCCCAGGATGGTGGTCAGGGTGGCGGTGATCGTGCTGTTCAGCAGCCAGTCGCCGACCGGCTTGCTGGCGAACGCCGCCCGGAAGTTGTCGAAGGTCGGGGCCGAGGGGATCAGTTGCGGTGTCCGGGTGAAGATCTCGGTCGGGCCCTTGAAGGCGGTGGAGACCATCCACAGCAGGGGAAAGATCATCGCCAGCGTCATCAGGATGGCGACGGCGTGCAGGCCGAGCCGCGTCCACGGAATGGCGGCGGATCGCTCCGTCGTAGCCGCCGCGTCGCGTTGGCCGATGGGGAAGGCGGCCTGGCGTTCAAATGCCATAGTGCACCTTCCGTTCGCCGATCCGGAACTGGACCCAGGTCACGATCAGGAAGAAGCCGACGAGGGTGATCGCCAGGGCGCTGGCCTCCCCCGCCTGGAAGAAGCGGAAGCCGCGCTCGTAGAGGTAGTAGAGGACGTTCGTGGTCGAGCTGTACGGGCCGCCGTGGGTGAGGATGTTGATGACCCCGAAGATTTCGTTGTTCACGAACAGCACGGTGGTCAGCACGATGAAGAAAAAGGTGGGCGAGATCAGCGGCCACTCGATGCTCCGGAACAGCGCCCACTCGCTGGCCCCGTCCAGCCGCGCGGCGTCCCGCACGTCCCGGGGAATGCCTTCGAGCGCGGTCAGGTAGAGCAGGATGTTGAACCCGATCGAGCTCCAGGCGGCGACCACGATCACGGACGCCATCGCCGGGCGCGGCTCGTTGAGCCAGTTCACGCCGCTTCCGCCCAGCGCCTCGATCGTGCCGTTGACGACCCCGTTGACCGGGTTCAGCATCCAGAGCCAGATCACGGCGGCGACCGGCAGCGAGATCACCATCGGCAGGAAGAGCAGCGTGCGGTAGACGATCGAGAGCCGTGACCTCGCCAGCGGGCGCAGCACCAGCGCCATCCCAAGGGGAACGACGATCTGGAGCGGGGCCAGGATCGCGGCGTAGACAACGGTGTTACGGACTGCCGTAACGAACCGGCTGTCGTTGAGGATCGTCCGGAAATTCTGGAAACCGACGAACTCCGGATCCTGGGAGACCAGGTTCCAGTCGAAGAACATCAGGTGCAGGGAGCGCGCCGCCGGCCAGTACTCGAAGGCCAGCGCCAGCGCGAGGACGGGCAGCAGCATGGCCACGGCGGCAACGGCGGTCGCCAGCCTGGATGCGGGCACATTCGGATGTGACGCCAGGAGTGGCGATGGACGCATCACGGCCATGGGTGCCCTGCCTCGGAACTCGTGCCTGGAGCCGGTCCGGAAATCAACTGTTGACCGAACTGACGAGCAGCTGGGTGTAGGGGTGGTGGGGATCCTCGAGGATCTGGTCGGTGATCCCGCGTTCCACGACCCGGCCGTTCTTCATCACCAGCGCCCGCTCGCAGAGCAGCCGGATCACTCCCAAATCATGCGAGACCACGATCAGCGCAATGTTGGCTTCGTGTTGTATTTCCTGGATCAGGTCGAGCACGCCGGCCTGGACCGAGACATCGAGACCCGACGTCATCTCGTCCAGCAGCAGGATCAGGGGGCCGTTGGCCAGCGCCTTGGCGACCTGCACCCGCTGCTGCATGCCGCCGCTGAACGTGCCCGGCATGTCGTCCATCCGGTCGAGCGCGATTTCCATCCGGTCCAGCAGGTCCGAGGCGCGGTTCCGGATCCGGGTCACTTGGCGCCAGTTGGCGGCCAGCAGCCGCTCGGCCACGTTGCCGCCGGCGCTGATCCCGAAGTTCAGCCCCTGGCGCGGGGTCTGGTAGACCATCCCCATCTCGAAGTTGCGCACCCGGCGACGGTCCTGCGGATCGAGCGTGAAGAGATCGCGGCCCGGCGCGTCCGGGGTGTGCAGCACAGCCGATCCGGACGTTGGCTCGATATCGCCGTAGAGCGAGCGCAGCACGGTCGTCTTGCCGCTGCCGCTCTCGCCGACGATGCCGAGGGTGCGGCCCGGACGCAGGTCGAACGAGACATCGGCGCAGGCCACGACCGTGCCGCAGGCGGGACAGGTGGTCCGGTTGTGCTCGGGCCCGGTCAGCTCCAGGCACTGGTCACAGCCGGGGCCGTAGCGCTTGGTCAGGTCCCGGACTTCGAGCACGGGGCTCGGGGTCGGGCCCGGTCCTCGAACCGGCTCCAGGGTGTGGTTCGCCCGCTCCGGGGCGGTCAGGACGGCGCTCATGAGGGGGAGACTTCCTCTCGCTCGATCTGGCTTGCGCACCAGGCGGTGTCGGAACAGGTGTAGATGGAATGGCCCTCGGCATCGGGCGTGGCGACCAGGAAGGTGTCCTCGCTGCCGCAGAAGGCGCAGCGCTTGCCGGCGAACGACTCGACCGCGAAGGGGTAATCCTCGAACGCCAGCGGGACGACCGTGGTGTGCGGCGGGATGGCGTAGATCCGCTTCTCGCGGCCGGCGCCGAACAACGACAGGTTCTGGGCGCGGTGCAGGCGCGGCAGGTCCCACTTCGGGATCGGGCTCGGCGACATGATGTGGCGGCCGTGGACGAGCACGGGGTAGCCCGCGGCGCGGGTGATCTTGCCGTTGCGGACGATGTCTTCGTAGAGCGCCACCCACATCCGGCTGTAGTCGCCCTCGCCGTGCATACGCCGGGTTTCGGCCTCGCGCCGCTCGATCACGCGCAACGGTTCCGGCAAGGGCACCTGGTAGATCATCAACTGGTCGTTGCGGAGCGGCAGCTCCGGCGTGCGGTGGCGGGACTGGATGATCGTGGCCTCGGCCGTCTTGGTGGTGGTGGTCACGTCCGGCGCGGTGCGCTCCACCAGGCGGCGGATGTTGACCGCGTTGACGCTGTCGTCGGCGCCCTGGTCGATCACTTTCACCACGTCGCCGGGGCCGATCAGGGAGAGCGTCAGCTGCAGCCCGCCCGTGCCCCAGCCGCGGGCGATCGGCAGCTCGCGCGAGCCGAAGGGAACCTGGTAGCCGGGAATCGCCACGGCTTTCAGCATTGCCCGGCGGATCGCGCCCTTGCTCAGCTCATCGAGGAAGGCGTAGTTGTAGGTCGGCAATTCCGTAATTGCGGGTTCAGGCGTGGTGGCGATCACGAGGCGCTCCCTTCCGTGGCGGCCCCAACGAGCTCGCGGGCGTCGTCCAGATCGAGGTCGTCGATCACGGCCGATTCGTCGTCCACACCAGCGTTCACCTGCGTCCCTTGCGTCCCTTCGGTCGAGCTCACTTCGAGCCCGGATCCGAAGGTGACGAAGTGCGGCAGCTTGAGGTGCTCCACGAACCCGAAGCTTTCGATGCCGTCGGTGTTGGAGAGCACCATTTCCTGGTCGTTGGCCGGGGCCGGGTTGCCTTCCTCGGTCGAGCCCGCCATCAGCGAGGAATCGAGCAGCGACATCGAAATCGCCTTGCGCTCGTTCTGGCCGAAGACCAGGCCGTAGCTGAGCCCGTAGCGGGGATCGCCGGGCCGGGCGTCCTTCTTCTTTTGGCCGCCGGTCATCTCGCACTCGGTGACCCGGCAGTGGCCGATGGTGAGCGGTTCGCCGGTCAGGGGGTGAGTGACCCGGATCGGCAGGTCGCCCACCCGGAGTTCGGCGATCGTGCCGTGGCCGCCGCCGCCGTAGCCGCG
>JBGTNF010000042.1:0-4828 GCA_041743205.1 Thermomicrobiales bacterium
CGCCAGACCTGACCGCCGCGGGCGGCGGGGCGCCAGTCACCGCCCGCGCCTGGAACGACCCGCTCGACACCGACCTGGAGCACGCGCTGGGCGGCGTCCTGATCGTGGCCAACGACGAGCCGGTCAATTCACCTGACCTCATCGCCATTGGTTCCTACATCGTCTTCGAATCGCCGGAGATCGCGTTCGACGTCCTTTCCCGGCAGTTGGCGGAGATGGAGGACGGCGGCTCGATGACCGTGGCGGGCACGAAAGCCTGGCTGGCCGAAGGCGAGGATTCGGAACTCGCAATTTTCCGCCTGGGGTACGTGCTCGTTATCGCCACGGAGTCGATGACGGCGCCGGGGGTGGCCGAAAGCCTGGTCGATCACCTCGACGGGGTGACCCAAGCGCTGGGTTGAGGCCGTAGGCCCCGGCCACACTGTCACTTGGCCCTGCGGGGCACGAAACACGGCGTATTCGTAGGGCTGCCGAGCTTGTCTCCGCCCGTATGAGCGACAGGGCGTCACGAGTTTTTCACCGCAGCTTGCGAGGAACGAGGCAGCGATGCGCAGCGGAGCGATATCCCCGCCAAAGCCGGTACGTGCTTGGCCGACCAGCAATACCGCTTTCGGCGGAGGTTTCCTCGTTCTTAGGAATGACGGCGGGGAAGGTGCCGGTAATCGACCACTCGCCACCGGACGTTACGGTCGCGCGCCGAAGAGTTCGGTGCCCGGCCGCAGGTACTGCGTGGCGACATCATCGTTGACCTCGACGCCGATGCCCGGTTTGTCGTTGAGCACGACGTGGCCGTTCTGGATGATCGGCGCGTCCTGGATCGTGAGGTCGTCCCAGCCGGGGTAGTCGATCCAATGCCATTCCATCACCAGGAAGTTGGGGATCGACGCGCAGACGTGCGCTGACGCCATCGTGCCGAGGGGACCGCAAACGTTGTGCGGCGCCAGCGGCACGTAATAGACCTCGGCCATGTTGGCGATCTTGCGGCATTCGGAAAGCCCGCCGCACTTCGGGATGTCGGGCATGATGAAATCGACGGCCTGCTGTTCGAGCAGGTCGCGGAATCCCCAGCGCAGGTAGAGGTTCTCGCCCGAACAAAGCGGCACCGGCGACGCCCGCTTGACTTCCCGCAGGGCGGCCACGTTCTCGGGCGGAACCGGTTCCTCCAGCCAGAGCAGGTCGAACGGCTCCATCGCCCGAGCCACGGCGATCGCGCTGGCGATATCGTAGCGGCCGTGCATGTCGATCGCCAGATCGATGCCCGGGCCGACAGCGTCCCGCACCGCGGCCACCCGCTCGACCATCCAGCCGATTTCGGCGCTGGACGCGTGCCAGTTCCAGGCGTCCGTGCGAAAGCCTGTTTCGGTTTCGTCGATGTCGAACTTCAAGGCGTCGAAGCCCAGCGCCACGACCTCGCGCGCCCGCTCGGCGTAGGCTTCCGGCGAGAAATCCCAGCCGGCGTGGCTGTCGCAATAGAGCCGTACCGTATCGCGGAACTTGCCCCCGAGCAGCCGGTAGACCGGCACGCCCAGCGCCTTGCCGGCGACGTCCCAAAGCGCGATTTCGATCCCGGTCATGGCGGTGACCGTCGCTCCGGCCATGGCCCCGTCGAAGAGCCGGGCGCGGCGCATCTTCTCGAAGAGGCGGTCGACATCGAGCGGATCCTCGCCAATCACGTACTGCGCCAGGGCGTGCACCATGGCCGGACAGCCTTCGCCGCCGTGGATGCATTCGCCGTTGCCGATGATGCCCTCGTCGGTGTAGACGCGAACGTAGGTCGAGTAGCCGTGGCCCTTGATCTCGGCGGTGCGAATGTCGGTGATCTTCAGGTTGGGTCTCCTTCACGCCGATGCTGAATTGCCAGTTCCCGCGGTAGTGGCATGCTCGCCTTGCCTGCGTCAATCGTCCTAATGGCGTTCGTACCGTTCGCCGGTTTCACGCTCGTACTCCGCCAGCTTTTCAGGGCCTGGCGGGTAGTAGTCGTGGACCGAGCCCCCGGCCACGATCTTGTCCCGGATCCACTCCTCCAGCCGCTCCTTGGGCGGCCCCAGGTGGGCCACCAGCTCGGCCTGCGCCAGCGGCATGGCGATGACGCCTTCGTCGTCGGCCAGGAGGATGTCGCCGGACCGAACCTGCACCCCGGCCATGTCGATGGGCTGGTCGAAGTCGACTGGTTCCAGGTCACGCCCGCTGTGCGCCGGGTGCACCGCCGAGCAGTAGACAGTGAACCCCAGCTCGGCGATGTAGGGCGAATCGCGGACGGCGCCGTGGATCAACGCGGCTGGCACACCTCTGGCCTGAAGCCGGGCGGAGAGGATGTCGCCGATGATCCCCGATGTAGGCACGCCCAGAGCATCGACGCAGAAGACGTCGCCCGGCTCGATCGATTCGATCGCCACGATCTCTGGCGAGACCCGTCGCGCTTCCGGATCGTGACCACCGGCGGGCCCGCGCCGCATGAGGTAGCGGCAGGTGCGGGCCCGGCCGACGATGCGCACGCCAAGCCCGAGAGGACGCAGCGGCAGCAGGCCCACCATGTAGGTGTTCCGCCACCCTTCGGCGATCAGCAGCTGGCACGCGGAGGCCGTGCTGACCAGGGCAAGATCGTCCCTGATCGCCTCGTATCGTCGATTATCATCCTCGGTCCAGGTGAAGCCCGTCATGATAGCTCGTTCCCTCCGCGCGCGAAGATCTCGACCAGGGTCGGTATGCGGGCAACCATCGGCACGAACGCGACTTCTGTCAACGATTCGATGGTTCCCAGACGTGGAGGCCGACCGGCGTGCGAATCGACGCTGCGCGGGTTGCTTCGCACCAGATTGTCGCGGATGTCACCGGCAACGACGTGTCCTTGGCGTCGCCGACGCTTGCCCACTCGGCACCTCTCCAACCGTCATGTCGAGCTTGCGAGACATCCCCCGCGAAGCGGTATCCCAGTTCCGCGACACCAGATACCGGCTGCGCTGGGGGATTCCTCGCAAGCTCGGAATGACGGAGGGGGAGGCGTTGGAAGCCAGCAGAATGGTGGCCGATGGACTGGACACCAGGCAAGCAAAAAGCCCCTCGCCACGGAACGATCCGTGGCGAGGGGCTTTTGCAGCGAGCAGGAAGAACTCGCGACTACGCCTTCTTGTCGTCGTCGTTGACTTCGCGGAACTCGCCCTCGACGGTCGCGTCGTCGTCCGATCGGGAGGAGCCAGCGGTGGCGCCGGCGAACGGGTCATCGCCCATGTCCGCTTCGCCCTCGGGGCCCGCCGCCGCGGCCGCTTCATACATGGCGGTCGAGGCCTTCTGCAGGGCTTCCACGAGCTCATCGTGGGCGGGCTTGAGGCGTTCGATGTTCTCGCGGTCGTTCTCGAGGATGTCCTTGACCGCCGCGATCTTCGTGTCGAGGTCGGCTTTGGTCTCGGAGTCGATCTTGTCGCCGTAGTCCTCGAGCGTCTTCTCGGCCTGGAAGACGAAGCTCTCGGCCTGATTCCGGATGTCGATCGCCTCCCGGCGCTGCTTGTCTTCCTCGGCGTGCGCCTCGGCCTCCTGGACCATGCGCTCGACTTCCTCGTTGGAGAGGCCCGAGGAACCGGTGATCGTGATCTTCTGTTCCTTGCTGGTGGCCGAATCCTTGGCCGCGACGTTCAGGATGCCGTTGGCGTCGATGTCGAAGGTGACTTCGATCTTTGGCACGCCGCGCGGCGAGGCCGGGATGCCGTCGAGGATGAAGCGGCCGAGGCTCTTGTTGTCGGCGGCCATCGGGCGTTCGCCCTGGAGGACGTTGATCTCGACCTGCGGCTGGTTGTCGGACGCGGTCGTGAAGCTCTGGCTCTTGCGGGCCGGGATCGTGGTGTTGCGCTCGATCAGTGGCGTGGCGACGCCGCCGAGGGTTTCGATCGAGAGCGTCAGCGGGGTGACGTCGAGGAGCAGGATGTCCTTGACGTCGCCGCCGAGCACGCCACCCTGGATTGCGGCGCCGAGGGCGACCACTTCATCCGGGTTGATGCCCTTGTGCGGCTCCTTGCCGAAGAAGTTCTTGACCTGCGCCTGCACGATCGGCATCCGGGTCATGCCGCCGACGAGGAGCGCCTCGTCGATCTCGCTCTTGGCCAGGCCGGCATCCTTGAGTGCGGAATCCATCGGCGACACCGTGCGCGCGACCAGGCCACCGACAAGCTGTTCGAACTTGGCGCGGGTCAGCGGGATGTTCATGTGCTTGGGACCGCTGGCGTCGGCCGTGATGAACGGCAGGTTGACATCGGTCTGCTGCGTGCTGGAAAGCTCGATCTTCGCCTTCTCGGCCGCTTCCTTGAGCCGCTGGAGGGCCATCCGGTCGCTGCGGAGGTCAATCCCTTCCTGCTTCTTGAACTCGTCGGCGAGCCAATCGATCAGGACCTGGTCGAAGTCGTCGCCGCCAAGGTGGGTGTCGCCGTTGGTGGCGAGCACCTGGAAGACGCCGTCGGAGAGATCGAGGATCGAGATGTCGTAGGTGCCGCCGCCAAGGTCGTAGACGGCGACTTTCTCGTCGCCCTTCTTTTCGAGACCGTAGGCGAGGGCCGAGGCGGTCGGCTCGTTGATTATGCGCAGCACGTCGAGACCGGCGATCTTGCCGGCATCCTTGGTGGCGTCGCGCTGGGCGTTGTCGAAGTAGGCGGGAACGGTCACGACCGCCTTGTCGACCGTCTCCCCGAGGAAGGCCTCGGCATCGGCCTTCAGCTTTTGCAGGATCATCGCCGAGATTTCCTGCGGGCTGTACCAGCGCTCGCCCATCTTGACCTGGACATCGCCGTTGTCGGCGGCCTTGATCTGGTAGGGCACGAGCTGCTTGTCGCGGGCGACGGCG
>JBGTNF010000043.1:0-4341 GCA_041743205.1 Thermomicrobiales bacterium
ACCGCGGCGACCACGACCGGCACGGCGGCGCTATCGACCGGCGACGGGACGAGCCAGACGGCGGTCCGCCCCTCGCGGTCCTCCCCCTCCACGGTTCCGGCCAGGGCCAGCATCGTGCCGTCCGGCGACCACTGCGGCCCCCGGATCAGGCGCCCGGTGTCGGGATCGCGTTCGACCACCGGTTCGAACGGGAGGGGGATCGGACGGGGATCGCCGCCGTCGGTCGGTGAGAGCCACAACCCTGTTCGGCCTTCGGCATTTTCCAGAAGGTAAGCCAGCCAGTCGCCATCGGGCGACGCTTCGGGCGTGAGGGGCATTGCCTGACGCGTCGCGAACAGGGGAGTCGGCACGAAAGCCGGCTCGCCATCGATGTCCAGGCTGGGGGGCATCCGGTTGGCCATGTCGTCGGTGGTTTCGACTGCGTCGGGGGAGAGTCGAGGGGAAGTGGTATCCGTCATGCCAGGGTCTCTCTCGTGTTCAGGTCACTGCCCGCCCGGCCACGCGTGGCCGGTACGACAGGATCCAGACGTCAACTCGCTGCGCGACCACGGAGGCGATCGTCACCTTGTCTCGCGTATCGATGTTCGTCTGGGTTGGTCACGAGCGCGACCGCACACGACGCCCCCGGGCACACGCTCGATGTGGTTCGAGCGACCGCTCGCCTCCTGGCAAGCGAACCGGCGGGCGCGTTCCATCCACGATCGACGAACGAGCCGGCGCCGATTTGCACCGTGCTCCGTATATGGTAGCCGGGCAGTGGAGCGACTGCCAGACTGTAGCGCCGCGATCGATCGGCGGCGCGTCTTTACCCAACCGGTGATCAGTGGCGTCAGGCGGCGCGGCGCCGAACCTCGGCCGCCACCATCAACAGCGTCAGCGCGGCCGCAAGCGTGACCGTGGCGCCCATCAGGTCTCGTTCCAGCGCGCCCACGCCCGTGGCCGGCAGCGCCCGAACCAGTGGGAGGGGAGGGTCGACGTTGGCGGAGACGTTGCGCGCGGGAACGTTCGCCGCGACCCGGGCGCCGACATCCCCCTGGGCTGGATCCTGGCCTGCATCCACGTCCGCCACCTCGATCGGCTGGCGGATGGGGCCTTCGGCGACGGGCGGCGGCGTCACCTCGACGCGACGGGAGAGCGTGAGGGTCAACTCGACCGTGTGGAGTTGACCTGGCCTGACGGCGACCGAGGAAAAACCGTCCTCGTAGGCGCCGGCGCCGGAAACCGAGATTTCCTGCCAGCCCTGGACGATCCGTTCGAACTCGATCTTGGACCCGCTGGGCGCCGCGCCAACCGGCTGGCAAATCTCGCCAACGCAGATCGTCGTCCGATCCGAGACCGACCCGCCGTCGGCGGTGAAGAGCACGACGACGACCACGGCGGGCGCGACGCCTTCGTTATCCGGCGTCGGCGGGGGCAGCCCCTCGGATTCGTCCGGGTTTTCGCCTTCCCCGGCTGGTTCGGTTGGCGTGGACTCTGTTGGCGGCGGGGTGACGACGATGCCGCCCGTGCCGGTCTGGGTCGGTTCCTCGGCCGGATCTGGGCCAGCGGGAACCGTCTCCTCGGGCCGGACATTACCCTCGGGCATTTCGGTCTGGGCCGACGCCGTCGATGCCGTCGCCGTTGCCAGGATCGCCATGATCCCGATCGTCACCAGGCACACCGCGCACGCCCAAAGAGATCGGGCAGGATGAACCCCTCGCATGACTTCCTCGATTCCGCGATGGTGAGTAGTTCGAGGCCGGACAAAGCCAGCGTTGCCTGGACCCCAAAGCCTGGATTCGGAAAGGGGCCGCGACAGGGAAGGGGCCAGTGGCCAAGAAGTGTCCGTGTGGGCCGCGCTCTTTTCCTTGGACCAGTATCTTGCGCCAGGCGTCCGAAATCAATACCGCAACCACCGAATACGTGCTTTCCGCAACGCCGCCAGGTTCAGGCGAGCCCCTCCGGATCGAGCTCGCCCGTCGCCACGAACCGCGCCTCGCCCATCAGGCAAATGTCGGTAACCGCGGCCCTCGACACGCAGAAATTCACCGATAACGACCGGCCGCGGCTGGTGACAATCGTGACCGGCGGCGAAACCAGGCCAGCCGTGGCCGCCACGATGGCGGAAGCCACGGCCCCCGTGCCGCAGGCCAGCGTCTCGGCCTCGACGCCGCGTTCGTAGGTCCGCATCCGGATCGTGTGGTCATCGACGATGTGGATCGCGTCGACATTGGTTCCAGCGCATCCGAAAGCGGCGTGCGCACGCACGGCCCGGCCCCAGTGCGCGAACGCTCTGGCATCAACGAACACGTCGGCGTCCTCGACCACCGTTACCGCGTGCGGCACGCCGACCACGATCGGCGTGAACGACCAGGCTTGTCCCTGGACCGCGATCACGATCGGCGGACCGGGGAGTCCCGCATCGGCGAGCCGGATGGCGACAGACGGATCGTCGCGAGTGGGGGACACTTCGGCCTCGACGTCGCCGGCATCGGTTTCGAACCGGCACGAAGCCGGCGCGATACCGTGGCGTACCGCAAACCGCGCGCCGCACATCGCCCCGTTGCCGCACATCTCGCCTACCGAACCATCGGCATTAACGTACCGCCACCGGAAATCGACGTCAGTTCGGCTTGAACGTTCGATCAGGATCACGCCGTCGGCGCCAAGGCCAACGCCGCGCCGGCAGACCGCCCGCGCGAACGGCGCGATCTCATCCTCCGCCAGCAAGAACTCGTGGTGATCGATCACCACGAAGTCGTTCCCGCTCCCTGACATTTTTGCGAAGGGGATCCCTCGATCCCCTGCTTCAGTCATCCTCATCTGGAATTCGCACCCTGCGCACCGCCGACCACCTCACTGAAAGCATTGAACCGGTCTTGTGAACGTCGAAATCGTGCCCTCACCAGTTTGTCATTCCGAGCGTGCGAGGCAGCGGAGCGATATGCCTGTGCGAATCACGTGAATTTCGACGCGCAGCGTTGCCCTATCCGCCGGTCGACTGGTTCAAGCCGCCGACATCCTATTACGTCGCTGCCCGGTTGGTGGCCGACGTTATGGGTCTATACTGCAAGCGCATGGGAAGTTCACCTTTCCCGTGCCAGGCCCCGGCTGCTATCTAACAGTGCGGGGCCATTCCCTGACCAGAATCAGCCAACGAGCCGGCTTCCTCCGGCACCAGGATCCAGGCGCGATGGCGCCGATGCCGGGAACCTTGAGCCTGACCGTGGGGAATGTCGCTCCATCAAAGACCAACTCCAGCGTCACGTGAACGTGATTGAGGGTCAAGGCTTCCTGGGCTGCACCTCGGCCGGGATCGGGCATTGGTAGGGGCGACCTTTGGTCGATTCGGCGAACTCGTCCCTGGCGCGTTGCAGCAGGGCCGGGTCGAGCACGAACTTCGCCGCGGTGATCGCCATCCCCTTCGCCGCGTGGAGCATCCCCTTGTGACCGATCGACACCCCGCCGGTGGAGGTGTTGGCCCACGAGTGGCCCGGCACGCCGAGCGCGAAGCACGTCGTCCGGAACTGCGAGGTGGGCGTGATCCACGAGACATCGGCGACGTCGGTCGAGCCGGAGCCGACCTCGCCGGCGTCGCGCATCGGCCAGACCTCGGCCGACAGCCCGTCGTTGACGATCGCGGCCGGGATGTGCCGCTTGGTCAGGAGCGCCGAGCGCAGGTCTTCCGGGTACTGATCCGCCACCGCCTTGCCGTAGGCGTAGTCTTCGCCGGTGAACGCGATCGGCCCCAGCCCCTCGAGCACCGCCGCCATCTGCCGGGTAATGACCTTGTTCGGCAGCATGTTGTGGGCCCCGGAGACGAAGTTCTCCGCCCAGGTCGTGCCCGTCATCAGGGCCGCGCCCTCGGCGATCTTGCGGACCCGGGCGGTCAGCTCTTCCACCTGATAGCGCTCTGGGGCGCGGATGAAGTACCAGACCTCGCAGTCGTCCGGCACCACGTTCGGGGCGCCGCCGCCGTTGGTGATCACATAATGAATGCGGGCGGCGTCGATGATGTGTTCCCGCAGGTAGTTGACGCCGACGTTCATCAACTCGACCGCGTCGAGCGCCGAGCGACCCGTTTCCGGATTGCCCGCCGCGTGCGCCGTCCGCCCCCGGAACCGGAACTTGATGTTGTTGACCGCCAGCGAGCTCGACGCCCAGACGGTCGTGTCGATGCCGGGGTGCCAGGCGATCGCCATGTCCAGATCGTCGAACGCGCCGGCCCGGGCCATGAAGACCTTGCCCTCGCAGGTTTCCTCGGCCGGGCAACCGTAGTAACGGACGGTTGCTGCCGTGCCGGTGTGCTCCAGCCACGACTTCAGCACGCTCGCCGCCGCCAGCGCCGCCGTGCCGAGCAGG
>JBGTNF010000044.1:0-3119 GCA_041743205.1 Thermomicrobiales bacterium
GAGGCCCTGGCGGTGGCCGCGCCCGCGGTTGACGTCGATGCGGTGCTGGCATCGACCAGTCTGGACATGGCGGCGAATGCGCCGTCCCTGGCCGGCCTCGGGCTGACGCCGCGCGAGCGGGACGTGCTGCGCATGGTGGCCTCTGGCCGGTCGAACCAGGACATTGCCGACGCCCTGTTCATCAGCGTGGGCACCGTCAAGGTCCACGTCACCCACGTCCTCGCCAAGCTGGGGGTGAAGTCCCGCGCCGCCGCCGCAGACCACGCCCACCGCCATGGTCTCGCGTGACTCACCTGCATCTCCATCGCCACATGCCGTTATGCGAAGAGGTGGCCGCCCGACACGGCCCACACCATGGGGTATGAGCCGTGTCCGCTGGTGTCGTTGGTCTTGGGGCAATCGATGAGCGTCGATTATGGGCCGGTCCCGATGATGGCAAACCGCACACGAGGTGCGGGGCTATGAGTGACGGCTGGGTGCCACGTGTCGCCAGGCTCAGGCACGCGCCTCGCAGACCATCGGCGCGCTCGTGAGGATCACCTCGCCAGTCTGCAGGTCCGTCACGACAATCACCTGTGTTTTGCCGAACGGAATGATGTCGCTCCGCGTCGCACCGTTCACCACGGATTTGAAAGAGCTGATCGACTCGAGCACGCCGTCGTGGTAGAAGGCGATTTCCAGGGGAACGCCTTCGACGAAGTTGTTGAACGTCTTCCGGAAGAGGCAATACAGGATGTTGGTACCCGCCTGGTCACCATAGACATCAGAGATCCCCACGCGCTCGATTGAAACGCTGGGCGCCGCGTAGTGTGCCGGGTAGACCTTCCCTTGTGCCACCGCGCTGACGCACTGTCCGGTGTTGGTGAACGGCGGGCCGCCCTCGCGGGCGCTCCAGTTGGCATAGCCACCCTGCTGACAGATTTTGGCCGTCTCGCTGTTGCCCTGGGCCGACGCTCCTATCGGAGCCAGGACGGCGAACAGGCTAAGGGCCACCAGGAGCGTCAAGAGCTGCTTCTTCATAATCGATATCCTTCGCGCAAATGCAAAACGTCGAACGTCACCGTGATTCCGGGCGTATAGGTCTTGGTTCTCCTCCTCGACCCTACCGGCGTCCCCGCCGGCATACCCTCCATCGCGCTCAGTGTTCCCATCCGGCTCCGTCGTGCAGCCAGGGACCAGTCATGACCCGTCGGAGCCTCGTCCAGATCACCGCTGCGTGCTGTGAGACGAGTGGATCCTGAGCTCCAGTATTCCCCCGGCGCCTCGCTCACGCATCATCCGAAGGGCATATTTCGCCCGCCGATCCTCGTCGAACGTCGGTGGGCTCTATGACGTAGGTCGTAGGCGGGTGCAGGGCGAATCCATCACGAAATATGACCTTCGACAGGCGCGCCGCTCCCGCGCCCGGCCCATAGTGAGGAACATGGGACTTTTCCAGTTACGGCGTCTCGTCTGGAGGTGTCGCGACCTCGGCGACACGTGTGCAGTGGAGGTCAGGAAGATGGATCAGGAACGGTTCGACCAAACACTTTTCAAGGGCAACTACTGCATCGCGGTGTGCTGAGCCAACGCAACTGCTGACGCGCTACCCACCGCTGTCAAGCTGCCCTCGGAACTCAGAGATCCGTCCAATCCAGCGCGAACGACCAATACCGGGCGCCCCGCTGGAGTTAACAATTCTGTATTGTTAATGGGGAAACCGACACGGCGTCCGTGGCGGCGCCGTGCCGGCATTCGCACGGTCAACCAGGCTCCAGTCACTGGAAAGGGAAGCCATGCCGATGACACTTGGTGAAGGAGAGCCGCCGGCAGGTCCGTGGCGCGCCGTGTCGATCGACGTGCTCCTGGATCTGGTCCTCGATCACGGCCCTGCTCCTGCCGGTCGCCCCTCGATCGTGGCCGTGGATGGTCGTGCGGGCAGTGGCAAGTCCACCCTGGCCGATTGGTTCTGCCAGGGCATCCGCAACGCCGCCGTGGTGCATACGGATGACTTCATCGGCCACTCGTTCTTCGGCTGGAACGATCTCCTGGTCGAGGGGGTGCTCCGGCCGCTCCGGGACGGGCGCCCGGTGCACTACCATCCGCCCGACGGAGACGTCTACGGCCGGAGGCGGCTGATCGCCGTTGCGGCCGGGCTGGACCTGGTCGTGGTCGAAGGAGTCGGCGCCAGCCGAACCGCGCTCGCGCCCTGGATCGACCGCTCCGTCTGGCTCCAGGCCGATGTCGGGGAGGCCGTTCGACGGGGAATTGCCCGTGACGGTGGGCCCGAGGTGGCAGGCGCCCTGTGGGGAGCGTGGATGGAAGAGGAGGTGGCGTTCCTGACGCACGACCGCCCATGGGAGCGCGCCTCGCTGATTGTCGCGGGAACCCCTGACCAGCCGTATGATCGGGACACTGAGGTTCTGGTCGCCCCGGCCTTGCACGCGAGGTCCAGGTTCGACGTAGCGGAGTCATGATCGGGAATCCTCGACCCCACCGGCGGCGTCGCCGGTTCAGGTACACGCGATTTCGATAGCTGGGAAGCCAGGGGACCAAAGAGCCGGGTCGCCACCAGCAGCGACCCGGCTCTTTGGCAAGACCCAACTCGAAAAGCGAAGGGCCAAGGAGGCCGCCTCTGTGTTCCCGGACGGCAGAAAGCACGACGACCTGGCATCATCGCCGGGCCGTCGCTCGTGGGATGGGAATTGGGGGCAGCGCTAGGCGAGCTCATCCGGCTCGATCAGGATGACCTTCACGTCAGTCTGGTCGTCCCCTTCGGCGCCGAGCCAGACCGTGCCGAAGTAGCCGGACCCGTTGAGTTCACCCAGCCCGAAGTTCACCTCCATTCGCCCATCGTTTTCAGCGACGACCAATCCCCCGATATCGCCGCAGGCGATGTACTCGCCGATCTCCTCGGCGCTCAGGTGGACGTTGATGGCGTACGCGCCCGCGATGATCTCCTCGAGCGACAGGTCGACGGTGGTGATGCTGATCTTCACCTGGTGAACGGTGGCCGGGCCGACCGGCTCCGTACCGGCGGCCACCGGGTTCGCGACGTCCGACAGCGGCGCGACGACGTCGCCGAGTTCGGCGCACGTGCCGGCGTGGATGTGGGCGGGGTGCGAGCCGTCTGCCGCGAC
>JBGTNF010000045.1:0-25391 GCA_041743205.1 Thermomicrobiales bacterium
GAACAGGTGCGCTGGAACATCGAGGAGGCAACGGCGCTCCTGAGTGAGGCGACGGGCGGCGAACGGGTCGCGGTGGAGCTGCTCTTCCACCCGCCGGGCCAGAACCTTCACGGCTGGCCGTACCCGCTGATGGCGACCTACCTGCAGGCGATCCTGCAGCCGGTCGGCTTCGACATCACGCTCAAGCAGCAGGAACTGGCGGTCGTCACCGAAGAACTGACCCAGGGCAACTGGCAACTCTCGCTGTACAACAACTGCTGGTCGTCCGGCGAGCCCAATTACCAGATTCGGCGCACGCTCGGCTCGGACTCGGCCCTGCACCTGACCAATCACGGCGGTTACAACAACCCCGAGGTCGACGCGCTGCTCGACCAGGCGCTCGTGGAGCTCGATCCCGAGGTGCAGGTCGAACTTTACAAGCAGGCCCAGTCGATCGGCCTGGAAGAAGCCGCGATCGCACCGCTCTTCGACCAGGAAACGATCATCGCCTATCGACCGTTCGTGAAAGGCCTGACGCAGCGGATCGCGTATGCGCCGACCTTTGAAACGGTGTACCTGATCGAGGACGAGTGATGCCCACCATTCTGCAAACCGAACCGGCCGTCAGACCGGTTCACGCCCACGCGCCGTATCCCCAAACCGACCGGCAGGCCCGGTTCATCGCGCTCGGCGAGCGGCTGAGCGATGTCGCCGCGGAGTTCGCCGATCAGCACGACCGCGACAACACGTTTCCACACGAAACGTTCCAGGCGCTTCGGGAGTCCGGGTACCTGGCGCTGACGGTCCCGGTCGAATTCGGCGGCCAGGGGGCCTCGCCGCTGGAAGTGATGCTCGCGCAGGAGCAACTGGCGAGGGGCAGCGGCGCGGTCGCCCTCGGGGCCACGATGCACCTCGGTTCGATGGGCGGGCTTGCCGATTCGCGCGCCTGGCCGCCCCAGTTGCTGGAGCGCATCTTCGGCGATGTGGTCGCCAAGGGAGCCCTCATCAACGGCCTGGCCAGCGAGCCGGAGCTTGGCAGCCCGAGCCGCGGCGGCGGCTACAAGACGATTGCCGACAAGGTGGACGGCGGTTGGCGGGTCAACGGCCGGAAAACCTGGAGCACGCTATCGCCGGGCCTGACGTACGGCTCCGTGTTGCTGACGCTGCGGCATCAGGACGGCGCCGAGAGCCGGGGCAGCCTGCTCGTGCCGATGGCCTCGCCGGGCGTCCGTATCGAGGAAACCTGGGACAACCTCAGTATGCGCGCCACGGGCAGCCACGACGTGGTGTTCGAGGACGTCTTCGTGCCGGACGAGTACCGGTTGCCGCAGTCGCCGGGTCTGCCGGCCAGCCAGGTCAGCGGCTGGACGCTGCTGGGCAGCGCCGTTTACCTCGGGATCGCCCAGGCGGCGCGGGACTTCGCGGTGCAGTTCGCGAAGGATCGGGTCCCCGCGGGCCTGGGCAAGCCGATCGCCGAGCTTCAATCCGTGCAGCATCGGGTCGCGCAGATCGACCTGCTGCTGCTGCAATCCCGCTCGGTGCTCTACGGCACGGCAGAGTTGTGGGACAGGCACCCTGAACATCGCAACGACATCGGGTGGCAGTTCGCCGCCGCGAAATACACCGTCACCAACAACGCGATCGAAGTCACCGACCAGGCGCTGCGCGTGGTCGGTTCGGTCGGGCTGCAACGCAAGCACCCGCTGGAACGCTACTTCCGCGACGTGCGCTCCGGGCTCGGCAATCCGCCGATGGACGATGTCGCCCTGACACTGATCGGCAAGCACGCCCTCGACCTCGGTTGAGCCCATCGAACGACCTGACAGGAGCATCATGATGACTGTTTCGGACATCCGGACCACCGACGTGGTCAATGCCATTCTCGGCATTGACGACGACTCGTCGATCGCCAAATTGCGGAACCAGAAACCTGACCTGGCGCTACAAGCCCAGGACTACTACCTGTCGCTCTTCGAGCCGACTGCGTCGTCGGCTGAGGCCCTTCCGGTGGTCGATCGTGCCCTCGTGGCGGTGCGCGTCGCCTCGCACACCGGCAGCAGCGCCGTGGTCGATTGGTACACGCAGCTCGCGACCGACGCCGGAGCCTCGCAAGAGGCGCTGGAACTGGCCAGAGCGACCGGTGAACCAGTTGATACCGCGACATCTCTCGGCGCCGCGCTGCGTCACGCCGACCTGCTGACAACCCGACCCTCGGCGGCCCGGAAGGACGATCTACAAGCGCTGAAAGATGCGGGGTTCACGCCGGCCGGGATTGTCTCGCTGTCGCAAACGATCGCCTTCGTGTCGTACCAGCTCCGGCTCGTGGCCGGGCTGCGCGCGTTCGGGGGCCAGTCGTGAGCGCCGAAACGCGAGACACCTTCACGCTCGATTTCCTGGAATGGACTCCGTGGCTCGAACGCGCGGAAAACACGGACATTCCGCAGGATCAACGCGACCGGGTGACGGCGGCCATCGGCGACGCCCCTAACTCGGATTACCTCGCGGTGCTCGCCAACGACTTCGAAGCCTGGCAGGCGCGGGCGCTGGTGCACCGTCACGTGTACGCTTCCGAAGAGCCTGAACCGACCGCCTGGCGCGAGCTGGGCGCCACGACCGCATCACGGATCAACGGTTGCGTCTTCTGCGCCTCGGTGCACGCCCGGATGTACGCCAACGCAATCAAGAAGCGCGAGCTGGCCAGGCACTTCCTGGACAAAGGTGTCGAGGCCGACTTGCCGCCGACCGAACGGGCCGTCGTCGACCTGGCCGCGACCGTAACGACAGATCCCGAATCGCTGACGGCCAAGGATCTGGAACCGCTGCGTGCGCTTGGGTTCGATGACCTGGGAATCCTCGACGTCATCAACTACGCCGCGTTCTTCGCCAATGCCAACCGGCTCATGCTCACGCTCGGCGAACCGCATCCACAACGAGCGTCCAGTCGATGAGACTCATGCTGGAGGATCTGTTGGATGAGCGCTGAGACACCAATCACCTGGACCCATGATTTCCTCGATTGGACGCCATGGGTCGAAACGGTCGATGAAACCGGCATCTCGCCGGCCGAACGGAGCGAGATCGATGCGGTACTTGGCAATCGCGCGGGGTCGACCTATTACGAAACGCTCGCCAACGACCTCGAATCGGTCAGGACGAGGACGAACCTGTTCTCCAACATCTTCGAGGGGACGGACGGCATGCCGCGCGCGGATCGGGAACTTGCCGCCACGGCGACGTCCCGCGTCAACGGCTGCGTTTACTGCGCCTCAGTCCACGCCCGCCTCTTTTCCAACTTGTCGAAGAAGCGCCCGCTGATGCAGCGACTCCTGGACAATGGCGTCGAGACTAACCTGCCGGATCGGGAGCGGGCCGTAGTCGACCTGAGCGTGAAGCTGACCGTCGATCCGGAAGACGTGTCGGGCGATGACTTCAACGCCTTGCGATCAGAAGGGTTCGGCGATCTGGACATCCTCGACGTGATCCAGTCCGCCGCCATCTTCGGCAACGCGAACCGGCTGATGTTGAGCCTCGGAGAACCGGCGCGGAAGGCGCAACCGGTCGCCGTCTGACTGAAGCCTCTCACGCGACGGGACCGAAAAGGGGCCAGGGCAAAATATCCCTGGCCCCTTTTTCAACCTCACCTGCAGGGGTACCAAGCCAGCGTATCTGGACCCGGCATGGCTGATGTCGCCAACACGGATAGACGTCAAAAAATTGCTCGCATTGCTGCCCGGCTGATGTAAGATGTCGATTAGACTGTACGTTCAAACGCTTCGACCGCATTTCGTCGTAGAATAGCTATCCAACGTCTTCGCGTGCTACGGGCCTGTAGCTCAGCGGAAGAGCAGGGGGCTCATAACCCTTTGGTCGCAGGTTCGAACCCTGCCGGGCCCACCACCGTCGTCCACCACGCGTTGGGTCCCGGTGCGAAGCGTCGTCCGTTCAACCATTTTCCAGAGCATCGTCCACATCTCCAAGAGGTATGCGTGTCAGAACCAGAAGTTACCACCATCGATCAGGATCCAGTCCGGGAAATTCGGAAGCTGGCCGTCGCCATCGCGGACGTGATTACCGAAACGCCGGCGTCGGACACGACCGTGATCGATATTCACGAACTTTCAACCATCGCCGATTTCTTTGTCATATGCTCGGGAGAGAACGAGCGGCAGCTGCGAGCCATCAGCCGTCTCCTGCTCGATCAGCTCGGTGACCAAGGAATCGAACCCAAACGCGTCGAAGGGGAACCTATTTCCGGCTGGATCCTAATGGATTTTGGGGATGTCATCGTCCACATCTTCGACCGTGAGCTGCGGACGTTCTACAACCTTGAAGAACGCTGGGCCGAAGCCAAGATCCTGCTTGCCATCCAGTAAACGCCCCTGTACTGTATTGCCGGAACAACCGCGACTGTGGGACAAATCGCCAGGCTGACTGACGTGACCGATGACCTGAGGAGGCGTGCTCGCGTGATCAAGAACGGACCAATCACCTTTTCCATTGGCGCCACGATTGGTGGCCTGGCCGGGTTCGTCCTTGGCGCATTCCTTGGCAAGTACGCCCTGCACCTAGTGTCGATGTTGATTGGCGCCGTCGATCGCCGCGGTTCGTCGGACGAAGACCGGCTCAAGTTCGAGTTGCTGCTGCAATAGCGGCAAGAATTGGGTGCTGGTTGGAATAACGCTGCCTCGCGACACAGCGCCGGTCATTGCAGACTCAAACGAAAAAGGCGAGCGACAAACAGCCGCTCGCCTTTTTCCGTTCGACAGGGCTAAAGAGTGGCGCGGTCGATCCCCGGGACCGGAAACCCGGATGTCAGGTCGAGGACATCGGTCGCCACCTGGCTGAGGACGGCGGCATCGTCGGGATTACGCAGCACGCGGGTGATCAGGCTGGCGATTCGCTCCGATTCCCGAGTCCCGAAGCCACGTGTGGTAACGGCCGCCGTGCCGATCCGGATCCCGCTCGCTTGGAGCGCGGAACGGGTTTCGCCGGGGATAGTATTGCGGTTGGTGGAGATTCCAACCGTGTCCAGCAGCCGCTCGGCCTTGCGGCCGCTGATCCCGATCGAGCCGACGTCGATCAGCAGGAGGTGGTTGTCGGTGCCGCCTGAAATGACTGGGATGCCCTGCTCGACGAAAGCGTTCGACATCGCCTGGGCGTTCTCGACGATGGCGCCGGCGTAGTCCTTGAAGGATGGTTGGAGGGCCTCCCCGAACGCGACCGCCTTGCCGGCGATTACGTGCATCAACGGTCCACCCTGCATACCCGGGAACACGGTTTTATCGACGATGGGTCCGAGTTCCTCGCTGGTCATGATGAAGCCGGAACGCGGGCCGCGCAGCGTCTTGTGCGCGGTCGACGTCGTGATGTGGGCATGGCCCACGGATGTCGGATGCACGCCTCCGGCGATCAGTCCGGCAATGTGGGCAATGTCCGCGAAGAGGTAGGCGCCAACTTCGTCGGCGATTTCGCGGAAGCGCTTGAAGTCGATGATCCGGCTGTAGGCGCTGGCCCCGGCGATGATCGCCTTCGGGCGAACTTCCTTCGCCTTCACGAGCACCTGGTCGCAATCGATCAGGCCGGTCTCATGGTTCACCCCGTAGAAATGTGCGTCGAAGAACCGGCCGGAAAAGTTGACGTCCTTGCCGTGCGTGAGGTGGCCGCCTTCGGCGAGGTTCAACCCAAGGATCTTGTCGCCGTGATTCAGGAGCGCGAAGAACGCCGCGAGGTTGGCGCTGGCGCCGGAGTGCGGTTGCACGTTGGCGTGTTCGGCGCCGAAGAGTTGCTTGACGCGGTCGATGGCGAGAACCTCGACTTCGTCCACGAACTCGCACCCGCCGTAGTAGCGTTTGCCCGGCAGGCCTTCGGCGTACTTGTTGGTGAGGACCGTGCCGACAGCTTCCAGCACCGCTTCGCTGACGTAGTTTTCGGAGGCGATCAGTTCGATTCCTTCGACCTGGCGACGCCGTTCGCGGCCAATCGAGGCGGCGACTTCCGGGTCGGCCTGGGCGAGGAGCGATTGCGTCATGATGGCCATGGGTTCCTCTGTTTCGGTTGGACATTTCGGTTCGAAATGGGTGGTTCGAGGGACGGAACGGAGCCACTTTCACCGTCCCAAAGGCCCCGAAAGTGTACCATGACGCCTGATTCATTCAGCCGCCTCCAAACGCACGATGGCGGGCTTTTTCGGCAAGTGAGGGACCTGGCATGCGGGTTTTGGTTACGGGCGGAGCAGGGTACATCGGCAGCGTCGCGGTCGCGATGCTTCTCGAACGCGGGTACGATGTCGTCGCCCTCGACAGTCTCCAGCGCGGCCATCGCGACGCGATCACCGCAGGCGCCGAGTTCGTGCAATGCGACCTGCGCAACCCAGGCGCGACGACCCAGGCGGTCACGGAAGCCAACGTCGAGGCGGTGCTGCACTTCGCGGCGCTGCACCTGGTGCCGGAGAGTGTCCATCAACCGGCCGAGTACTACCGGACGAACGTGGTCGGCGGCATCAACCTGCTCGACGCCGTGCGCGCCGCCGGGATTGGCCGATTCGTGTTTTCCTCGACCGCGGCGGTATACGGCGAACCCGAAGCGCTGCCGATCCGCGAGGACTCCCCTACCGTTCCAATCAACCCGTATGGCGCCTCCAAACTGATGATGGAGCGGATCGTGGCCGACTACTCCTCCACGTACGGCTTCGCGTACGCGATCTTCCGGTACTTCAACGTGGCGGGCTCGCGAGGGCCGCTCGGCGAGGATCACCGGCCAGAAACGCACATCATTCCGGTTGCGCTCGAGGCGTTGACCGGCAAGCGCGAACACTTCACGGTCTACGGTACCGACTACAGTACGGCAGATGGCACGGCGGTCCGAGATTATGTACATGTCGTCGATCTCGTCGAAGCGCACATCCTGGCGCTGGAACGGCTCGATCACACGCTCGGCGTGATGAACCTCGGCACCCGGGACGGCTTTTCGGTGTCGCAGATGGTGGAGGCGGTCGAGCTGACGACTGACCGGCGGCTGCCGGTCGTGATGGGCGAACGGCGCGCGGGCGACCCGTCGGCGCTCATCGCCGATTCGACCCGGGCCCGGGAGACGCTGGGCTGGAACCCGACGCACTCGACGCTGGACGCGATGATCGGTTCGCAGTGGGACTGGATACAGGCGCACCCCGACGGCTACGAGAAGTAGGATCGACGACGCGCGCTCATTGGCTCCACCACATTGTCATTCCGACGAAGGAGGAATCTTCGACCAGGCAATGGGCAAGTCCGAAGATTCCTCCTTCGTCGGAATGACAAAAGGTCGGGGCCGCCCGGTCAGCATCGAGGAGACGAAGAAGCGTCTGATCCGGCTGGTTCGCTGCAATCCTGATTCCGTGTCAGGCGGCGCCGCTCGCCGTCGGCGGTTGGGCCGATTCGCGGTTACCGAATTTTCGTTCGGTGCCGTTCTTCAAGCGGACGATATTGGCGCGGTGTTGGTAGACGATGATGGCGGCCACGACCAGGATGCCGACCACCCACGCCCACTGGAATTCGCCCATCGCGGCCAGCACGATCACGATCGCCGGTCCAACCACGGTGGCCGCCAACGACGCGAGCGAGACGTACCGCGTCAACGCCACGATCCCGATCATGGGCAGCAGGAGCAGGACCAGCCACCAGGCAAGACCGACCGCCGCCCCGCCGCCCGTAGCCATGCCCTTGCCGCCAGTGAATCCAATGTACGGTGACCAGCAGTGCCCGGCGACCGTGGCGACCGCGACGGCGGCGATCGCCCAGCCGGGGGCATCGAGCCAGCGGGCGAGGAGGACGGGCGCCAGGCCCTTGGCGAAATCGAGCGCGAACACGCCAAACGCTGTTTTCCAGCCCAGGAGCCGCAACGTGTTGGTGGCGCCGGTGCCGCCGCTGCCGTGCCGGCGGACATCGACTCCCTGGACCTTGCCGAAGACCACCCCCCACGGAATCGCTCCGAGCAGGTAGGCCCCGGCGATCAGCAGCAACGACCCGGCGACGTTCATGGTCAGTCCAGTTCCCGGCGGCTCCGGAACGAAAGGCGAAGCGGCGTGCCCTGGAAGCCGAAGGCTTCGCGAAGCTCGTTCTCCAGGTATCGCCGGTACGAAAAGTGAATCTGCTTGGGATCGTTGCAAAAGAAGATGAACGTCGGCGGCGAGGTATCGGCCTGGGTCGCGTAGAAGAACTTGATCCACTTGCCGGGCCGGGACGGCGGCTGGTGCTTGGCGACCGAATCCTTGAGCACCTTATTGAGCTGGGCGGTGCTGACCCGCTTGTTGCGCTCGATGACTACGGTCAACGCGGCGTCGATCGCCTGGCCGACGCGCAGGCCGAGCTTGGCCGAGATGAAGACCACCGGCGCGTACGCCATGAAGTCGAGCTGGGATTGGGCGCGCTTGCGGTAGATCTCCATCGTGTGAGAGTCTTTTTCGACGAGGTCCCACTTGTTGACGACCACGACCAGACCCTTCTTCTGCTCCTCGACGTAGCCGGCAATGTGCAGGTCCTGGGCGGTGAAGTCCTCGGTGGCGTCGATCAGCAGCAAAACCACATCGGCGCGGTCGATCGCCCGCATCGAGCGCATCACACTGACGCGCTCGATGCCGTGCTCGACCCGGCCCCGGCGCCGGATGCCGGCGGTGTCGATCAGGGTGATCGGCTCGCCTTCCCACTCGAGCTGGGTGTCCATGCTGTCGCGGGTCGTTCCCGGAAGGTCGCTAACGATCGACCGTTCTTGCCCGAGCAGGGAATTGAGGAGGCGGCTCTTGCCGACGTTCGGACGGCCGACGATGGCGATGCGTGGACCTTCGGTTTCCTCTTCCTCTTCAGCGTCGGGGAGGCTCTCGATGATCTTGTCGAGCAAGTCGCCGGTGCCGTTGCCGTGGTAGGCGGAGATGCCAATGGGGTCGCCGAGGCCGAGGTTGTAGAACTCGAAGACGAGCTCACGGCGGCCAACGCTGTCCGCCTTGTTCGAGGCGAGGATCGTCGGCTTGTCGGCGCGGCGCAGCAAGGTTGCGATTTCGGCATCCCCGGCGGTCGGTCCAGTGGTGGTGTCGACCATGAAGACGATGACATCGGCCTCGGTGATCGCCGCCGAGGCCTGTTCGCGCGTTTGCTGGGCAATGTAGGTTTCAGTGGCTTCGGGATCACTGGCGATTTCGTCATCGTCCTGGAGACCGCCGGTGTCGATGACCGTGAACTCGACGCCGACCCATTCGGCCGTGCCGTAGACACGGTCGCGGGTCGTGCCCGGCTCGTTCTGGACGATGGCGCGGCGCTCGCCGACCAGGCGGTTGAAGAGCGTGGATTTCCCAACGTTCGGGCGTCCGACGATGGCAACGATGGGCTTGACCACTGCAACTCCATTTACTGATTGGCGGTTTTCGGCCCGAGGCCGGAGACATGCGCGGGGAAGGAGGGAAATGAGATCGGACTCGATCGAAGTATAGCAATTGGACGATTAGTTCTCAGTCACCATTCGTTTCGATCAAAACGAAGCCGCACCCACCTCGGGATGCGGCTCGATCCTCGATTGATTCCACAGTCTACCGCATGGATGCTGAAGCCACATCAACGAAGTTGTCGATGCTGGCCCGGGTGTTCAACTCGGTTGCCGCCAGGAGCAGGCAGTTCCCGAGCGACGAGTCATCGCGGCCGAGATCGTAGCCACCGATAATCCCTGCGTCGAGCAGCGCGGCGTTGAGGTCGGCCGCCGGCATTGGCGTCTTGACCGTGAACTCGTTGAAGAACGGCGCCTCACTGGCAAGCTCGAAACGGTCGAGCGCGGTCAGGCGATCGGCGAGGTAATGCGCATTCTGATAGGAGGCACGCGCCACTTCACGGAAACCCTTGGGTCCCAGTGTCGCCATGTGCACCGTGGCGGCCGTCGCCATCAGACCCTGGTTGGTGCAGATGTTGCTGGTCGCCTTCTCGCGCCGGATGTGCTGCTCGCGGGTTTGGAGGGTAAGGACGTAGCCGCGCTTGCCCTCGGTGTCCTTGGTGATGCCGGCGATGCGGCCCGGCATCTGGCGAATCAGCCTCTGGCGTGCTCCGAGCAGGCCCACGTACGGACCGCCGTAACTTTGGGCCACTCCAAGCGACTGCCCTTCGGCGGTGACGACGTCTGCGCCGAGCTCGCCGGGAGACTTGAACAGCCCAAGCGGCACGGGCGAGGTCGAGACGACGAGCATCGCGCCGGCGGCCTGGACTTCGGAGGCGAGCGCGGCGACATCCTCGATCGCGCCATAGAAGTTCGGGTACTGGATAACGACGCAGGCCAGGTCATCGCCGAGCAGCGGCCGGATTTCGTCCACCGTGGTGACGAACGGGCTGCTTCCGCCGCCGGCCTCGACGATCTCGATTCCGGCGCCTTCGACGTACGTCCGCAGCACCCGCCGATAAGATGGGTGAACCGTGCCAGACACGACGATCCGGTTCCGCTTCTTCGTAGATGACACCGTCACCAGTGCGCCTTCGGCCAGCGCCGTGGCGCCGTCGTACATCGAAGCGTTGGCGACTTCGGTGCCGAGCAGCTCGGCGACCATCGACTGGAACTCGTAGATGACCTGCAGCGTGCCCTGGGCCACTTCCGGCTGGTACGGCGTGTAGGCGGTGTAGAACTCGCCGCGAGCCAGGATCTGGCCGACTGCCGCCGGGACGTAATGCTGGTAGGACCCCGCGCCGAGGAAGATGTCCTTCGGGGCCGGCACGATGTTCTTGCCGGCGAGCTCTTCCATCCGTTGCGCCGCTTCCATCTCGGTCAGCATGGGCGGCAGGTCGAGCTTCGGGAAGCGGTACTGGTCGGGAACCGGGGCAAAGAGATCGGCGATGGAGTCGACGCCGATGGCATCGAGCATTTCCCGGCGATCTTCGTTTGTGTGGGGGTTGAACGTCATGGCGTTGTCTGAAACTTTCTCGGGGCAGTCGTAAATTGCCAACTCAGTTGCGACTTCCGTAGGGGCGATCCTCCGTGATCGCCCGGAGCTTCGGGATCGCCTGGTCCGGGTCAACACGGAGGTTGACCCCTACGCACGGCGGAGTCCTCCCACTTTCAGCCAACACCCCGCCTTAATGGGCGGCGCTGGCGGCGAACGTGTCGTACTCGCCGGAATCCATGAGCGATTCGATCTGGGCCGGATCGGTCACCCGCACCTTGATCAGCCAGGCATCGTCGTACGGCGAGGCGTTGATCGCCTCGGGGGCGTCGACCACACCGTCATTTCGCTCCAGCACTTCGCCATCCAGCGGCGAGTAGATGTCGGAGGCGGCCTTAACCGACTCGACCACGCCGAACGGCTCGCCTGCCGAGATGCTGGAACCGACATCAGGGAGCTCGAGATACGTTATGTCGCCGAGTTCCTGCTGGGCGAAATCGGCGATGCCGACCGTGACCACGTCGTCCTCGACCCGGACCCATTCGTGCGTTTTCGTGAACTTGAGATTTTCCGGTGCGCTCATTTGTGCTCCTTCCACTCGGGTTGACCCGACGCGGATGACGTTTCCATCAATAGGGATATCGTGCAAAGTTGGACGTTTAGCGTTCCCGCTTGTAGAACGGCGTTTTGACCTGGACCGCCTCGACCGGCTTGCCGCGGACGATCACCTGCAACGGCTTGTCGACGCCGGCAAACTCCCGGTCGATCAGGGCCAGGCCTATATTCTGCTGAAGCGTCGGCGAAAAGGCGCCACTGGTCACTTCGCCAACCTCGACGCCGCCGACCGCGACCGGGTAATGGGTGCGCGGGGCAGCCGTGCGGCCAACGGTGGTGAAACCGACGGTGCGTCGTTTCGGCTTGTCCTGCTTGACCTTCGCCATCGCCTCACGGCCCACGAAATCCCCCTTGGTCAGGCTGACCGCCCAACCGAGGCCCGCCTCATACGGGCTGATGTCGTCGCCAAGCTCCTGGCCGTAGAGCGGCATCCGAGCTTCGAGGCGAAGGGTATCGCGGGCTCCGAGACCGATCGGAGCGAGGCCGTCCGGCTGACCGGCGTCCATCAGGGCGTCCCAAATCAGGCCGACCTGGTCGTTCGGCGCGTAGAACTCGAAGCCGTCCTCACCGGTGTAGCCGGTGCGCGCGATCCGCGCTTCCACTCCCGCGACCTTGCCAGCGCGCCAGGAGAAGTCGTCGATCTCCTCGACCGGCACGTCGGTCACGCGCTTGACGATCGCCTCGGCGCGCGGCCCCTGGATCGCGATCATGCCCAACTCGGGCGAAACATCGCGTACGGCGACATCGAGATCGGGGCGCCGCCCGCGAAGCTCCTGCCACCAGGCGACATCCTTGTCGGTGTTGGAGGCATTGACGCAGACCATGTAGCCATCGTTTCCGGCCGGGGCGCGGTAGACGATGATGTCATCGACGACCCCCCCGGCGTCGTTCGGCAGGAGCCCGTACTTCGCTTCACCCGGTTCGAGCGAGGCGACATCGTTGGTGGTGGTGTACTGGAGGAATGGCAGCGCGTCCGGTCCGGTGATCTCGACTTGCCCCATGTGACCTAGGTCGAAGAGTCCGGCTGCGGTGCGGACGGCCCGATGCTCGGCGAGGATGCCCTCGTACTGTACCGGCATCTCCCACCCGGCGAAGGGCACGATCCGGGCCCCGAGCGCCTTGTGGCGATCGAGCAACGCCGTTTGTTTCAAGGAATCGACCGAAACCGTCACACGAACCCCCTCGACCGCTAGACGCGTTCCAATGCCAGCTTGCCCACTTCGGAATCGGTAAAAGTCGGAACGGGATAGTTACCCGTCAGACAGCCGGTGCAAAAGCCCTGGCGTCCTTTGCCGATGGCGCGGAACAACCCGTCCAGCGAAAGATACCCGATGCTGTCGGCGCCGATGTGCCGCCCGATTTCGGGAACCGTCATTCGCGCCGCGATCAGCTCGTCCCGTTTAGCCAGGTCCACGCCGAGGTAGCAGGGCCACATCATCGGCGGCGCGTGCACCCGCATGTGCACTTCCTTCGCCCCGGCGGCGCGAATCAACTGCACGACCGGTCCGCTTGTGGTGCCCCGGACAATCGTGTCGTCGATGAGGATGACGCGTTTGCCCGCGACCACTTCGGGCAGGACGTTGAACTTGAGCGACACCCCGGTGGAGCGCAATCGCTGGTCCGGCTGGATGAACGTGCGGCCGATGTACCGATTCTTGATCAACGCCTCCTGATACGGGATGCCAGAGTGGCGCGCGTACCCGATGGCCGCCGGAATCGCCGAATCGGGCAGGCCGACAACGACATCGGCTTCGACCGGCGTTTCCTTGGCCAGCTCGATGCCCATTCGCTGCCGCATCATGTGCAGCCGGTCGCCCTTGATCTCGCTATCCGGGCGAGCGAAGTAGATGAGCTCGAAGAGGCAGAGCGCCTGATGTTCCGGCGTGCCAACGCCGTGGGTGGTCACGCCCTCGGGGCCGATCTCGACGATTTCGCCGGGATCGACCTCGCGGACGAACTCGGCGCCGATGGTCATCAGGGCGGCAGATTCGGAGGCGACCACCCAGTTCGATCCGAGGCGACCGAGGCAGAGGGGCCGGACACCGAGGGAATCGCGCACGGCGAAAATCCGGTCCCGCCACAGGATCGCGAGGCTGAAGGCCCCAATCATCCGGGGCATGGCGTTGCGGATCTTCTCGTCCAGCGTCAGGCCGGGCGCGCGGGCGATGACCCGCGCCAGGATCTCGCTATCGGTCGTGGTATCGAAGACCTCGCCCTCGTGTTCGAGTTCGAGCCTGAGCGCCAGGGCGTTGGTGAGGTTGCCGTTGTGGGAGATCGCGATTTCCCCAAGGTCGGTGTCGACCCGCATCGGGCCGGCGTTGCACTCCTGGTTGGAACCGGAGGTGGAGTAACGCGTGTGCCCAACCGCGAGGTGACCGGGCAGCGTCTTCAGGTCGTCTTCATCGAACGCTTGCGACACGAGGCCGAGGCTGGTGTGGCTGGCAATGCCGTGGCCTTCGGACGTGGCGATCCCGGCGCTCTCCTGGCCCCGATGCTGGAGGGCATAGAGCGCGAAGAAGGTCAAGCGTGCGGCATCCTCGCCGGGCGCGTAGATTCCGAACACACCACATTCCTCATGGGGCTTGTCGAACTCGTCGAGGCGTTCGTACGGCGGTAGTGGTCGGTGCGAAAACATGTGGCGTTTGCTCCCAGCGGGGTTTGCGTGGGCGGATTCGATGGTCATGCGGGAGTGGCGACGGGAGCGCCACGAGTCAGCGCGCCAGCGCTCGCGGCTCTCAGGCTATGAATGGATACCGGCGCAGATCGACCCAGGATCAGCACGTCGCCGCTGGCAGTTCCGATGCGCAGCACCGCCACGCCGGATAACATGGCGACGCTTTCGATGGACGAACGTTGATCTGGGGAGGCGGCGACCAGCGCCCGGCTGGGGCCTTCCCCGAACCAGCGCACGTCGTTCCGCCTGTCGTCGGTGCCGAGAGTGACCGTAGCGCCGACGTTCGAAGCAAGGGCCATTTCAGCCAAGGCCACCGCCAGGCCGCCGTCGGCGAGATCGTGGAGGCCGCTGACCATGCCCGAAATCACCAGCGCCCGCATGAATTGCTGAAGCCGCCGTTCGGCGTCGAAGTCGATCGGCATTGGCGAGCCGGCCACCGTGCCGTGGACCCTGGCCAAGTATTCGCTTCCACCGAGCCCCGGCGCCGATTCGCCCAGAAGGTAGATGTCGTCGCCGTCGTTCCAGCCGATCCCACGAGCTACCGTCACGTCGTCGAGGACGCCGACGCAGCCGACCATCGGCGTCGGCTGAATCGGGCGGCCGTCGGTTTCGTTATAGAGACTGACATTGCCGCTGACGATCGGCACGCCCAGCTGGCGGCAGGCGTCGCCCAGGCCGGCGACGGCCCGGGCCAACTGCCAGTTCCCCGGCGACCGCTCCGGGTTGCCGAAGTTCAGGCAGTTGGTCAACCCGAGCGGGCGGGCTCCGACGGCGCTGACGTTGCGGGTCGCCTCCAGGATCGCGTACTGGGCGCCCAAGTACGGATCCAGTTCGCAGTAGCGGGAGTTGCAATCCATGCTGATCGCGATGCCCTCCTTCGCGCCCTTGATCCGAAGCACCGCCGCGTCGGCCCGGCCGGGACCGAAGACGGTGTTGGTCAGGATCGTGTGATCGTACTGTTCCCACACCGGCTGGCGACTTCCGAGATTGCTGGACCCAAGCAGCGTCAGCAGCCTGGCGCCGATCTCCGCCTGGGCGATGTCGGCGAATTGCGTGAGGTCCAGCGCCTGACGCTCCCTGGCCGAGGCTGGCTCATCGGTGGCAACGATGTAGGTCGGGCATTCGTCGATGAAATCCGTCACCGGCACGTCGACGAACACTGTTTCGCCATCGCGGATCCGGACGATGCCGTCGTCGGTGATGTGGCCGATCAGCGCCGAGCTGAGCGACCAACGGTCGAGCACAGCGGCGATCTCGTCGAACCGGTCCGGGGCCGCGACCAGCACCATCCGTTCCTGGCTCTCGCTGAGCATGACCTCGTACGCGGTCATCCCGGTTTCGCGGCGTGGCACGGCGGCCACGTCGATGTCGATGCCGACCCCGCCCCGGCTGGCGCATTCGATGATCGAGCTCGTCAGCCCGGCCGCGCCAAGGTCCTGCATCGCGACGACGGAATCGCCCGCCAGGAGTTCGAGGCAGGCTTCCATCAGTTGCTTTTCGAGAAACGGGTTGCCGACCTGGACGACGCCGCGGTGCGACGCTTCGGGATCGTCGACTGAGGCGAAGGTGGCGCCGTGCAGGCCATCGCGACCGGTTTCGGCCCCGATCAAGACGATGACATTGCCAATGCCGCTGGCCTTGGCCCGAACGATGCCATCCGTCTTGACCAGGCCCACGCACATCGCGTTCACGATCGGGTTGCCGTCGTAGCTGTCGTCGAAAGCTATTTCGCCTCCGACGGTCGGGATGCCGAGGCAGTTCCCGTAGCCGCCGATGCCCGCCACCACGTTGTCGAACAGGTAGCGGTTGCGTTCATCGTCGAGATGCCCGAATCGCAACGCGTCGAGGATCGCCACTGGCCGGGCGCCCATGGTGAAGATGTCGCGGACGATGCCTCCCACGCCGGTGGCGGCGCCTTCGTACGGTTCGACGGCGCTGGGGTGGTTGTGCGACTCGACCTTGAAGACAGCGGCAAGGCCATTGCCGAGATCGACCGCGCCGGCGTTCTCGCCGGGTCCCTGCAAGACCCAGGGGGCTTCAGTCGGCAGCTGCTTCAAGAGAGGGCGGGAGTGCTTGTACCCGCAGTGCTCGCTCCACATCGCGCCGAACATGCCCAGCTCAACCGGCGACGGGTCACGTCCAAGCAATTCCTGGATCTGGGCGTACTCGCTATCGCTCAGGGCAACCTCGCGCCATGGATGCTCAGCAATGGTCAAGCCGCTGCTCCTTGGAGTGATTGATCTTCAGGTGGTCGGAAAGGATTGGAAGTTTCACGCGACACGGGGCTACGCGAACGTTCGGGTCCGCGCACCAAAATAGTAGCATCCCCGGCAAAAGCGCGAACGGCCCGCGGCCAGCCAGGTGGGCAGCCGGGAGGCAGTCGGCAATGGGTGAAATGCTACACTCGGCGGTACGAATCCCCTCGTTTTCCGCCGGGTTTTTCGACGTTCACGCGAGCGGCGGCAGACCCGGAAAGGCAGCCCGACCTCCCATGATGACTGACGAAGCCCGCCTCCTCGAAGGCCTGAATCCCGAACAGCAGCGCGCCGTCGTGACCACCGACGGGCCGGTCCTGGTTGTTGCGGGACCGGGTTCGGGCAAGACGCGCGTGTTGACGCACCGCATCGCCTACCTGATCGAACACGCCGGGGCCAGCCCCAATCAGATCCTGGCCGTGACCTTCACCAACAAGGCTGCCAGCGAAATGCGGGCCCGGATCAGTCGCCTGGTCGGCGAGACGTCGACGAGCGGCCTGGTGATGGGCACGTTTCACGCGCTGGGCGTGCGCATCCTTCGCCAGAATCCGGGCATCGTGGCGGACCGGATTGGATTGCTGCCCAACTTCCTCATTTACGACAGCGGCGACCAGGTCGATTTGGTCAAGGATGCGCTGAAGACGGTCAACCTCGATCCGAAACAGTACTCGCCGCGCCGAATGCTCTCCGCCATTTCCAAGGCCAAGAGCCAGATGCTCACTCCGGACGAGCTGGCGAACGCGGCGGCAACCCACGACGACGAGATCGTGGTCCGGGTGTTCCGGGAATACGAGCGCGAGTTGCGGCTCGCGAACGCCGTCGATTTCGACGACCTGCTCGGCCTGCCGTTGCGCCTCTTCGATGAGGACGAGCGGTTGCTGGGACGCTACCAGGAGCAGTTCCGCTACATCCTGGTCGACGAGTATCAGGACACGAACAAGGTCCAGTACGTGCTGATCACAGCGCTGGCCGGACGCTGGAACAACCTGTTCGTCGTGGGCGATCCCGACCAGTCGATCTACGGCTGGCGGCAGGCGGACATTACGAACATCCTCAACTTCAAGGACGACTTTCCCAACACGACCGAAATCCTGCTCGAAACGAACTACCGCTCGACCCGGCACATCGTGCAGGCGGCGGATCGTGTGATCCGGGACAACAAGCAGCGGATCGAACGCTCGATCCGGACCGACAATGCAGAGGGTGAACCGATCGCGCTGCGGGAGCTGGCGGACCAGCATCACGAGGCGCAGTTCATCGTCGGCGAGATCAGGCGACTGTTGAACAGTGGCCAGTACCGCGCCGAGCACGTGGCGATCATGTACCGGACTACCGCCCAGAGCCGCGTGATCGAAGAGGCGTTCCGGATCACGGACATCCCCTACCGCATCGTCGGCGGGGTGCGGTTCTACGAACGCAAGGAGGTCAAGGATGTCCTGGCCGTGCTTCGGCTCCTGCACAATCCCCAGGACCGGCTGAGTTTCGAGAGGATCATCAACAACCTGCCGCTCGGCCGCGGATTCGGTCCCAAGGCGCAGCAGGCGGCCCAGGAATGGGCCCGGGCGAACCGCGCGACGATGGTGGACGCACTGGTCGCCACGGTCCCAAGTGCCGGGGTAGCCGCCACGGACCAACCGGATTTCAGCGGCCCGGGGCGGACGGCTGCCGAAAGGATTGGCGCGGCGCTGGCGATCCTGCGCGAGCGGGTCCGCACCGTCAGCCTCGCCGAACTGTTCGACGACATCGTCGAGAAGACGGGCTACCGCGACTCGCTGAAGGGCACAGAGGAAGACCTCGAACGCTGGGCCAACCTCCTCGAGCTCCGGGCCGACCTGGAGCGCTACGAAGCCGTCGATCCGGTGGAAGCGCTGAACGCCTACCTGGAGCAGGTCTCACTGATCGCCGATGTCGATTCGATGAAAGACGACCAAGCCGGGCAGGTGACGCTCATTACCCTCCACTCGGCCAAGGGACTCGAGTTCCCGGTCGTCTTCATCACCGGCATCGAAGAGGGGCTGCTGCCGATCAGCCGCGCGATCGAAGCCGAGGCGTTCGACGCCACGGCGCTGGAAGAAGAACGCCGGCTCTTCTACGTCGGCGTGACCAGGGCCGAGAAACTGCTCTACCTCACGTACGCCGCCAACCGGATGACGTATGGCCGCTACCAGTCGGGCGCGCCATCCCGGTTCCTGCAGGCGATCCCGGCCGAACTCGTGCGCGCCACGACCCGCTCGTCGGCGGGTCGATCCGGCAGTGCCGCCGGCCGCTTCTCGGGCACGAGCCGGGGAACGCTGGCCTCGCAGGTGACCACGACGTACGGAACGTCATCGGGACTCTCGGCCAAGACGGCCGACGGGCCGCCAACGCCAACCTACGCCGAGGGTCAGAAGGTGTTTCATCCCAAGTTTGGCGAGGGGCAGATCCAGGAAGTCATGCCCCGGCGAAACGACCAGGAGGTCGTCGTCGCCTTCGTTCGGGTCGGGACCAAGCGGCTGATCGCGAGCCTCGCCAAGATGGACATCGTCGAGTGAGCGACGCGCGGCGCATCGATCTCTACGCCCGCGAAGACGCTTGGCTGGCTCCCCTCGCTTGCCGGAGCCGTGACGCGGTGAGGAGGCAGCCGGAGCCTATACCGGAGCTTCGCACGCCATTCCAGCGGGATCGCGACCGGATCATCCATGCCAAGAGCTTCCGGCGGCTGATGCACAAAACCCAGGTCTTCATCGTGCCGACCGGCGACCACGTCCGCACACGCCTGACGCACACGCTGGAAGTCGCGCAGATCGCGCGGACCATCGGGCGCGCGCTTGGTTTGAACGAGGATCTGATCGAGGCGATTGGAATGGGCCACGATCTGGGCCACACGCCGTTCGGTCACGCCGGCGAACGCGCGCTGGCCCTCATGGTTCCAGGGTTCCGGCACAACGAGCAAAGCCTGCGCATCGTCGACAAGTTGGAGAAGGATGGCGCCGGGCTCAACCTGACCGACCAGGTGCGCGACGGCATTCTTCGCCATTCGAAATCCCGTTCGTCGTTGAGCGGTGAAATGGCGGGAACCCCGGCCACGCTCGAAGGCCGCGTGCTGAAGATCGCCGACGGCGTCGCCTACCTCAATCACGATCTCGACGACGCAATCAGGGCCGGCGAAATCCGGCAGGCCGATGTGCCCGACGCCGTCCTCGAGGTGCTGGGCGATCGACACTCGATCCGGATCGACACGATGGTTACGGACATCGTGCACCACTCGAATTCCTGGGATTCGCCCGGCACAATTGCGATGTCGCCCGCCATCCTGGCTGCGTCCGACCGGCTGCGGAACTTCCTCTACGAGCGGGTCTACGACCCGATCAACCGCCGCCCGGAGACGCTGCGAGTCGAAGGCGTGGTGACGATGCTGTTCGAGCATTTCCGCGACAATCCAGCGGCCATCCCTGAATCGGTCACTGTCGCCGCGCACGACGACTCGATCGAACGTCAGGTTACAGACTACATCGCCTCGATGACGGACCGATTCGCGATAGAATTGTACGAACGCCTATTCGTCCCGCATTTCCACGCCCCGTAACCGGACGGACACCCATCATGGCCCGAGACGCCGTCGCCGAAATCCGCGAACGCATCGACATCATCGACCTTATCCAGGGCTACGTGCCGTCGCTCAAGAAGACGGGGCGCAGCTTCAAGGGCCTATGCCCGTTCCATCAGGAAAAGTCGCCCTCGTTCGTCGTTTTTCCCGATTCGCAGAACTTTCATTGCTTCGGTTGCGGCAAGGGCGGCGACCTCTTCACCTTTTACATGCTGGTCGAGAACACCGAGTTCCGGGACGCCCTAAAGGAGCTGGCGGCGCGGGCGGGAGTCACGCTCGATATCACGGCGGCCCCGGCGCCCGAGCACGACGCACATCGCCGGCGCCTGATCGAGGCCAACGAGCTGGCGGTCACCTTTTACAGTCACGTCCTAGACAAGGCCCGCCAAGGTGAAGCGGGCCGCCAGATGATCGCCGACCGCGGCATCTCGCCCGAAATGGTGGAACGGTTCCGGCTCGGTTTCGCGCCTGAATCATGGAGCGACTTGCTCAACTACCTGACCTCGCGCGACATCCCTGCCGAGGTTGCCCACGAAGCCGGGCTGTTGCAAACGCGCGACAACGGCGGCCACTACGACCGGTTCCGCAACCGACTGATGTTCCCGATCCGCGACCGTGACGGCGATGTCGTGGGTTTCGGCGGGCGCGCGATCGGCAATGGCATCCCCAAGTACCTGAACTCGCCGCAAACGCCGGTCTTCGACAAGAGCTCACTGGTCTACGCACTCGACCTGGCGAAGGAACCGATCCGCAAGGCCGGCGAAGTCGTCATCGTCGAAGGCTACATGGATGTGATCGCCGCCCATCAGTTCGGCTACGAGAACGTCGTGGCCTCGATGGGCACCGCGTTGACCGAAACCCAGGCAGCGCTGGTCAAACGGGGCAGCACCCGCATCGTGCTCGCACTGGACGCCGACGCCGCCGGCCAGATGGCGACGATCCGGGGCATCGAAACGATGCAGGACGCGCTGGACGCCGATGTCCTGCCCGTGCCCGATGCGGCCGGCATCATCCGCTTCGAGCGCAAGCTGAAAACCCAGATCGCGGTCGTCCACCTGCCGGAGGGCAAGGACCCGGATGAACTGATCCGGCGCTCGCCGGACGCCTGGCCCGGGATCGTCGCCTCGGCCAAGCCGTTCATGGACTTCACGATCGAAACGCTCACCCGCGCGGTCGACCTGGCCGATCCCAAGCAAAAATCGTCGATCGTCCAGCAAATGGCGCCGCTGCTACAGCAAATCCCGGACCGCATCGTCCAGGGTCATTACATCTCGATGCTGGCGCGGCGGCTTGGACTGGAGGATCGGCTCGTTCTCGCCGAAGTCCGGAAGGCGCGGTTGGGCGCGCGGCCATCGGCCCAGCGCCACGGGATCACGCCCGACGCCGTCGAACGAGTGGCACGTCGCTCGACCGAGGATTACGTCGTTGCCCTGTTCCTGAAGCACCCGGACCTCACGCGGGACGTGGTCGCGCGGATTCCGATCGAGGAATTGAACGATGTCCGCAACCGGGAGCTGGTGAAGGTGCTGCGCGACGAGTCCGTCGCCGAGTTGGCGCCGGAGCAGATCGTGGTCGCGCTCGACGACCAGCTGGCGGATTACGCCGAGCACCTGCTGTCGACGCTGGAAGGCCGGCCGGAACAGTTCCCTGGCCAGATTCATCGCGAGTCCGAGGAAATGCTGGTCAAACTCGGGCGGGAGCGGTTCGACTTCCTGATGAAGCAGTTGGACAGCACACTGAAGATGGCGTTGCAGGATCAGGACGCGCTGGCGTTGCAATCGGTCAAGGAGCAAATCGGCAAACTGGCCGAGCGGCACCGGCAGTACTATCCGCCGCCGAGCCCCTATTTCCTCGACACGCGTTCGCCCGCCCGGCGCCTATAACCCGTACCGGTTAGACCGTAGGCATACTTGGTCATAAGTAAGGGCGCTCACAGTTCGTCTAGATTCCTCATTGAGCGAGAAAGACCACGTAAACCGGGCCGGATGACATGTGGGTTAAACACAAAGGAGTGGCTTGAAGCCACTCCTTGAAGGTCGGGGAGAGAGGATTCGAACCTCCGACCTCAGCGTCCCGAACGCTGCGCGCTAACCGGGCTGCGCCACTCCCCGCGACCGAACGGAAGCATACACCGGGCCACGGTCTTCTGCAACGAGTTCAGCCCTGGTGGTCGTGGCGCCCGACTTGACCGAGCCGTCGTGCGGCAATGGATTCGACGCCGATGGTCGGTTCGCAAGGTTTGCCACAAGCTTCAATCTCTCGTTGTTGCGGGCAACTACGCGGATCCAAGCTCTTCCTTGCGCGGTCCAGACCACATTCTGGGCGGGCCTTTTGGCGCGTGCGACAAAGACTCGAACTGTGGTAGCATCCCCGTCATTCAGCGAGGCATAGAGCCTGCTGGCCTGCGTAGCTCAGTGGATAGAGCGCCACCGTCCTAAGGTGGGCGTCGGGGGTTCGAGTCCCTCCGCGGGCGCCACAGCCATTCCCCGGCAGCGACCACTTCAGCTTCACCACACACCGCTGCCGCCCCACCCTGAGTCTCCATGATCTGGATGACGTGCGGTCGGCCGGAAAGGACGGTGTTGAACGTGGAACTGCACATACGCGCCAACGGAACCAAAGTCAGTGAGGGCATGCGCGAGTTCATCGACCGGCGCATGACGAAGCTGGACCGGTTGGCCGAGCACGTCGTCGACGCTCACCTCGAACTCCGCACCGAGGACACCCGATCCGACGGCCCTGTCACCACGGCCCAGATCACGCTCCACACGGGAAGGCATGTGCTGCGAGCCGAGGAGCGCGATGTCGAGCCGGCCCGCGCGATCGATGGCGTGATCGACAAGCTCATCACGCAGGTCCGGAAATACAACGACAAGAACGTGAGCCGTCGCCGCCGTGGCGCGGCTGACCCAGGTTCGGTCGAGGACGGCAGTCCGATCCTGCGCCTGGACGAAGGCGCGTCGCCATCGCTCGAGCACGAGATGGACGAGGATGACGGCGTCGTCGTGCGGACCAAGCGCTTCCCGATGAAGCCGATGCTGGTGGACGAGGCAATCGACCAGATGCAACTGGTCGGACACGACTTCTTCCTGTTCCGAAACGTCGATCAGGACGAATTCAACGTGCTGTACCGGCGACGAGACGGCAGTTACGGCCTGCTTGCCCCTGCCGACGGTTAGGGTCGGACCTGAAGCCCTTTGGCCCGGTCATGACGTTGATGCGGCGTCATGACCGGGTCTTCTGGTCCTTGTAGAATTTGCGGGCCTTGGGCACGGGCTTGGCGTCTTCCGCTTCCCGTTGGGCCCGGAATTCCTGGGACCGGTTTTCCAACTCTTCCTCGACCTTGACGAAATCGTTGTACACGATCGGGTCGGCGTCGGCGACCGGCGATCGCATCAACATGCGCACGAGTTGCGTCAACGACCCTGCGTTGGCCGACTGCGCGGCCGGCAACGACGCGCGTTGCATGATCGCGTCCACGACCTTCAACGACTTCGGGTCGGCGCCGTTGCGCACGAGTCGCCCCCGAATCTCCTCGAGACCTTCTTTAACGTTCATGCCTTCACCATTTCGCGAACCGCCTGCGGCGTCGACCGTCAACGGGACGAGTATATTCGTTCACCCTCGGCACAGACCGGGCCGGATGGCGGGCTATGGGACAATTCCGGCATTGCTCTTCCACATTTCGCCCACCAGCAGCTATCGGAGACAGTGACGAATGCTTCAACACGTACCCAGGGCGATGACCATTGCCGGGTCGGATTCTGGCGGCGGCGCCGGGATCCAGGCCGATCTCAAGACCTTCTTCGCCCTCGGCGTGTACGGCACGTCCGTGCTGACGGCCGTGACCGCGCAGAACACGGTCGAGGTCGCCGCGATTGCGGAGGTTCCGGATGAGGTCGTGATCGCGCAGATCGACACCGTGGCCGAGGACATCGGCGCCGACGCGGTCAAGACCGGGATGCTGACCAACCGGTCGATCATCCAGAACGTGGCGGACCGGCTCGAGGCCTGGGGCATTCCGTGGCTGGTCGTCGATCCGGTCATGGTCTCCAAGTCCGGCGCCTCGCTCCTCAATCCCAACGCCGTCTCGGCGCTGAAGAAGGAGCTGCTGCCGATGGCGTCCATCGTGACGCCAAACATCCCGGAGGCGGAAATCCTGGCCGGGATGGCGATTGCCAACGATGACGACATCCAGGAAGCGGCGCGCCGCATCCATGCCCTCGGCCCAAAGTTCGTGATCGTCAAGGGCGGGCACCGCGAAGGACCGGCGGTCGACCTCGTTTTCGACGGCGCCGCCTTCCTGCCGATCGAGGGCGAGCGGATCGACACCCTCCACACGCACGGCACGGGCTGCACGTACTCGGCGGCGATCACGGCCTTCCTGGCCTGGGGTCTGCCGCCGATCGAGGCGATCCAGCTGGCGAAACGCTACCTCGAGGCGGCGCTACGCTCGGCGTCATCGATCGGCGAAGGCCATTCGCCGGTAAACCACGCGACCGATCTGCCGGTCGAGGTCATCGAGGCGCTGGCCGCCCGGCGATGACGTACGGCGCCGCGTCGACCATTCGTCTCTACCTGGTGCTCGATCCGGACCACGTTCGTGGCGATGCGCTGGCAACAGCCCGCGGCGCGATCGAGAACGGCGTCTCGTGCGTGCAGCTCCGCTGCAAAACGTCAACGGACCGCAGGTTCGTCACCATGTCCCGGGCGCTTCTCCAGCTCACCCGCCACCACGACATCCCGCTGATCATCAACGACCGGCTGGACATCGCGTTGATCGTGGGCGCTAACGGCGTTCATCTGGGCGTCGACGATGTGCCGGTCGAGGATGCCCGGCGGGTGGGCGGACCGGACTTCATCATCGGGTACTCGCCGGAAACCGATGCCCAGATAATCGACGCAGCCGGAGCCGGCGTATCGTACCTGGGGATCGGGCCGATCTTCGGCACGACCACGAAGGCCGACGCGGGCCCGGCTCTTGGGCCAGCCGAGTTCAGCCGTCGCCGGGCGTTGACGGGTCTGCCGGTCGTGGCGATTGGCGGGATCGACGGCAGAAATGCCGGCCTGGCGATGGCCGCTGGCGCCGATGGTGTCGCGGTGGCGTCGGCGATCCTGGGCAGCAACGATCCCGCCGGCGCAGCGCGGAGCCTCAGCGAAGCGATCCAGCGCCAGCGTTGAACAGTTCGTCGAATTCCGGATCGTCGGCCGGGTCCCACACGCAGGCGTCGAGGTCGACTTCCCATTCGGATCGAAACGGCACCCCTTCGTCCGAGAGCAGGTCACGCATCAGGTCGGGATGGCCCCAGGCCGCCGCGCCGGAAAGATAGCCGGTCCGGTTGACGACGCGGTGCGCCGGCAGGCCGTGACCGGCCGGCAGGTTGGCAAGCGCGCCGCCCA
>JBGTNF010000046.1:0-5442 GCA_041743205.1 Thermomicrobiales bacterium
CGCGCGTGGGTGCTCCGGTATATCGAAGGCTGGTCCAACCGGCGCCGGCCCCATTCGTGGAATCAGGGCCAGCCACCGTTGGTGGCCTGGCAGCACGCATCAGCTCCACTGCTGAAGGTCTCAGATTCTTGACACACACCATCCCGCCCCGCTGGACGTGCGCAGTCCGTTGTCATTTCGAGCTTGCGAGAAATCTTTTGCTCTTCGGGCTCGCTGCGGCGAAGAGACCCCTCAGCTTGGCTTGGGGCATTGTTGACGACACATTTATTTGCGCATGTCTGGGAAAGGCGGTCGCCAAATGGCGACCGCTTTTCCCGTGAACAGGACTTCCGGGCTAGTGGCGCAGGACAAGAGTTGCTACCATGAAGGCGGTTGGCTCACGCCAGCCGGCGACACCTCCGACGAACCCACGCAAAGGCAACGGATACCTGTATGGATCGACGCGTAAAGATCGTCGCGACGCTTGGCCCTTCGAGCGGCGACACGGTTGAGCGGCTGGTGGAACTGCTCGACGCCGGTGTCAATGTGGTGAGGATCAACGCCTCGCACGGCAGCCAGGCCGATCGTGGACGCCTGATCACGAACGTTGGCGAAGCGGCCTCGCGGATGGGTCGGCGAGTGCCGATCCTTTTCGATCTCCAGGGACTGAAGATCCGAACGGGTCCGATCGAGCACGACGCTAGGGCCGTTCCGATCACGCGCGGTGGGTCGGTCCGGTTGTACGCCAGCCCCGAACCGTCCACCCCTTCGCAAATCGGCATCAACTATCCGGACCTGCTCAACGTCATTTCCCTGGGATCGAGAATCCTGATTTCCGACGGCCTGATCGAGCTGCTGGTCGAAAAGGTGCATGCCGGGTACGCCGAGGCGTCCGTCGGCCGCGGCGGCCAGCTCAAGGCCCGGCAAGGCGTGACCCTGCCGGGTGCCCCGATAACAGGAGGCGCGCTCACCGAGGTCGACCGTGACGATGTGCGGTTCGCGGTCGGGCTGGGTGTCGATTATCTCGGATTGAGCTTCATCAACGACGCCCGAGATCTCCAGGTCGCTCGCGACGTGGCCCGCGACGCCGCCCAGGCTTGCGGCGGCGATCAGCCGGGGATCGTCGCCAAGATCGAGCGCGCCGAAGCGCTCTCGAACCTGCGCGAGATCGCTGGGGCCTCGGACGGGATCATGGTCGCCCGCGGCGACCTCGGCGTGCAGTTGCCGCCGGAACGGGTGCCCCGCGCCCAGAAGGAAATCATCCGCGTCGCGAACCAGATGGGGCTGCCGGTGATTACGGCCACCCAGATGCTGGAGTCGATGATCACCCAGCCAGTGGCGACCCGCGCCGAAACCAGCGATGTCGCCAATGCCGTCTGGGACGGCACCGACGCAGTGATGCTCTCCGCCGAGTCAGCAGTCGGCGATTATCCGATCGAGGCCGTGCAAACGATGGACCGGATCATCCGCGAGGTGGAAAAGGAAGGCCCAATCCGCTCGCAGGCGGCCTCTGAAATCGCCAGGTTCGATGACGACGCCAACGATGTCGAGCGGTTCGCCGACGCCACGGCCCGGGCCGCCTTTCAACTCGGCGAGAACTCACCGGCCCAGCATCTCATCGTCTTCACGAAAACGGGCGGCGCCGTGCGCCGGATCGCGAAGTATCGTCCGGCGCCGCCGATGATCGCGGTCGTCGATAACGAACTCGTCGCCCGGCGCCTGAACCTGGTCTGGGGCGTCAAGAGCGTCGTCGTGCCGGTCGAGCCCAACGCCGACAACGTGTTTCGCCAGGCAGGCCAGGTGATCATCGCGGCGGGACTCGCGAAGCGTGACGAATACGCCCTCATCGTCGGCTCGCTGCCGATGACCGACCTCGCCGGGCAGACGAACCTGGTCCACTTTCGCAAGCTCGGCACCTGACAAAAACGTTGCCAGATCGGCTACAATGCCAGTTCTCAACGGGACCAGGCAATTTCCGGATCGTCCTGCCAAAAGAGTGGGACCATCGTCGATGTCGACCTCTCCGAAGGCGGGGCCGGACCGAGACGCTCCGGTCGCCGTCTCTCTTATCACGCGGCGACCCTGGATCGGCTCGTTGCGGTCATCGCTCAATCCGCCTTGGCCGCCCAGCCAGCGTAACGAATGGGAATACGTTAACCCGGGTCTCACCACCGTTCGGCCGCCAACAAAGGAGAACCGCCATGCTCGTCCGAAGCCTCATCGTCGCGCTGCTGTTCGCTTTGGGTCTGTCATTGGGTCCCGCCGCCCCGGCCCTCGCGGCCGATTGCACGGCTCGCGGCGCCGGCGTTGACCTGCGGTACTGCGACCTGTCGGGGCTCGATCTGTCCGGGGTCAGGCTGACCGGCGCCAACCTGCGGGGGGCGGACCTGCGCGACGCCAACCTCAATGGCGCCAGGCTCGCGGGCGCCGATCTCCGGGAGGCTGACCTTCGAGGGGCAACGTTTTCCGGAGCGAACCTGCGGGGCGCCACCCTGACCGGCGCCAGGGTCTACCCGGACACCCTGGACGGCGCCAGCGTGCGCGGGGCCAAGGGGGGTGTGATCGTGGTGGCCCGACCCGTCGTCGTCGATCCCGCCGTTACCGTGACCTTCACCTTCGCCGGGGTCGAGGTAGGGTTACCAACTGCTTCGTGAACGTCCAGTTGAGCGGGTTCCAGCCCACCACCACGTACACGGTCCAGTTCTTCAATTTCGGAAGCGTAGTGCCCGATCTCGACAGAAGCGTGACAACCGACGGGAACGGCGCCGCGTTGCTGGCGCAGCCGTTCAGCCTAATAGCCAATGGCTTTGTCATTCAAGCCCAGGTCGACGGTGTGAGCTCGGAAACGGTAGAGGTTGCGTGCCAGGCGCCATAACCGATGTTGAGGCCGTGCTGACCGACGTCGGCGGCAACGCCCCATGTGTCGCGGCAATGCTCCCGTTTCGGGTCAGACGACCCGCGCCATCGTCCGCACGTCGCATGGTTGTGGAAGCCTCATGATGGAAGTCGGTAGCACATTGACGGTCGAAGCCCGCAGACGGGCCGAGAAACGGGAGCTACGCCCATGTGTCGCGGCAATGCTCCCGCCCCCGTCAGACGACGGTCGCGATCGTCCGGACGTAGCCCGATGCGCCTTGGGGAATGATGCCAATGACCTGGGGATCCTGCGGCGCCCCATTGCCGTCGGTACAGCGGGAAATGACAACGTACTCGCCCGGCAAAACCGGCGTCCACTCGAACGACCACTGCGACCAGGTCCAGATCGTGCCAGGATAGAAGATCTCGGCCGGATTCCAGGTACCGCCGTCATCGGTCGAGACCTCGACTGATGAGATGCCGGCGCCAGGCGAGAAGGCCCGCCCCGTGAGGGTCACGGCGCGACCTGCGTCGAGCGGTTGCTGGAACTCGAACGTGGCGACATTTCCTGCCGGTCGGCGGACGGCCGGCGCGAAGATATCGGAGCGCGTCCGCGGCTGGAAGTCCGGCCCCCAACCCTGTGATTCGTAGAACCCCTGGATATCTTCGGTGGCGACCTCGATCCGGGTCACCCATTTCACGTTCTTCTCGCCGTAGCGACCGGGCACGATCACGCGGACCGGATATCCGTGCATCCGCGGCAGCGGCTCCCCGTTGATCTCGTAGACAACCAACGTTTCATCGGACATCGCCTTATCGATCTCGAAGGTGTCCGAATACGCGTCGGCGCCGTGGATGACGACCTCGTACGCCCCATCCTTCAGTCCCGACGCGTCGATCAGGTCGCGCATTCGGACGCCACGCCAGTTCGCATTGCTGAACAGGCCGGAACCGAGCCGGTTGCTGATGCACATCAAGGTCGTTTCCTGGTCGACCTGCTCGAAAGCCTGCAAGTCGCCGAAGCTGTAGGTATGCGGATTATCGACGTGCCCGCCGATCTCGAGCCGCCAAAGATCACGGTTCACATCCGGATCGACGACATTCTTGGTGACGGTGTAGAACCGCTCGGTTGGCGTGATCGGCTGCAGGTCGGCGCCACTGTAGACCAGACCGTCGTACGGAAACGTGGCGTCGTCGTACATGCGTTCCAGAAGCCGGTAGATCGGGAACGTCAGGAGGCCGGCCGCGCCGGCCGCGACGATGGCCCGACGAGGCAGCACCCGGCCGCGTGGGGCTTCGGCCACTGGATCAGGCTCGACATCCGCCGGTTCGCCAGATTCAGTGCGAACCGGGGCTGGCCCGGTCGCCTCCAGGGTTCGGGTCACGATGAAGCGGTAGACACCGATCAGCGTCGCCCCAAACGTCGCAAACCAAACGAGCAGGGCGACGATGCTGACGATCCGGGCCTGGGTGAAGGGGAGTCCGCGGTAGTTGGCGGAAAGCACGGGCCAGAGAAAGATCGTGAAGCCAATCCAGACGACGGCAATCGACACCGCCATGAAGATGAGCGCTGGCCGCGACGTTCCGAGCAGGCGTCTCGGGGAGCGGCGGGAGAAGGGGCTCTCGGCCACGATTGCGTAGATCACGCCGACCACGGCGCCGACCGCGAACAGCGTCCGCAACCCGGCCACGATCCCGAATTTCTTGAGGCCGTTGTAGCCGCCGTACTGGTTGAACAGCGAGAAGAAGGTGCTGATGTCGAGCATCGAAGCGATGCGATCGGGAACCGCCTCAACCGGCGGCATGATGCCGAGGTAATACCTGCTGAGCGCCATCAGCAGGGTCGTCACGATCGCGGCGGCCAGCCCGGCCACGAGTCCCGCCAGCAGGTTCGGCACGTACCGAACACCCGCCCGAATTTTGTCCATCGGTTGCTCCTCATCCGTCCAAGGGGAAGTTACACCGGTACTTACGGCGAAACCCCGTGAATGGATGAGTTTGTCGTTAATGGCGCGGGGCAAACAACCTCGCGGGCTACACGCATCCCCGTACATGATGCGCCTGATGGCTATTGCCCGGGACCAAGCGCCACGGTGTGGCGGCACGCATCGAGTAGTCCTTACAGCAGGGAGTCGTAGGGGCGGACCTGCATCGACCGCGAACGAAAGCTTCGCCACCCGGTTCTTGTCGATGCTGTGTCCGCCCGGAGCTTGGCAATGCCAATCTCACCGTTCGCCCCCGTCCGGGCGGACACAGATTCGACAGGACCGTGGTTAGCCGCATCCGGTATTCGTTCGAATCAGGTCCGCCCCTACGATTGGCGACATGATGCAACCCCAGTTGGGGCTCCCCCCATTGTGCAATTCCGTTGTGAAAGCACTGGACGGTTGGCACGTATCCATCCCCTTCGGAAGTGCCACGCCGGGATCGTCGCCACAACCGGAAAATCGAACTCTGCGGCTACAACCTCCACTCCGGGGCGTCGCGGCGCCAGGCGGCAGCCAGCGCCGGGTGCGTGTTGGCGACCTCGAACAGCGCCGGGTCGATGTCGCCGCGGGCTGCCAGGAACGACGTGCGGACGGAGACGCCTAGTGGATCGCGCTCGAC
>JBGTNF010000047.1:0-6520 GCA_041743205.1 Thermomicrobiales bacterium
TCGCCCAGCCACCAGCGCAACGAGTCGATGTAATGCGAGCCCGAAGCCCCAAGCATGCCGCCCGCCTTGTCCTGCTCCATCAGCCAGCCGAAGGGCCGGTCGTTGGGGTCGGCCAAGGTTGACCGGAAGACATTCATGGCGACCGAATGGGGCTGGCCGACGTAGCCTTCGTCGATCAACTCCTTGACCCGCTGCCGGATCGGCAGGTAGCGGAACTCGTGGTTGATGACGGCGACCACGTTGGCCGAGTCGGCCAGTTTCACCATGTCGCGCGCTTCGGCCAGGTTGCGGGCCATCGGCTTCTCGCAGAGCACGTGCTTGCCGGCTTCGAGCGCGGCGATCACCATCTGGTGATGCAGGTAGGGTGGCGTGGCGACCACGACGGCGTCGACTCTCGGGTCGTTGATCACGTCGCGCCAGTCGGTCGAGGCGGTGGGGATGCCGTGCCGCTCGGCGGTTGCCTTCGCCCGGTCCGCGCGGCGCGAGACGACGGCGACGATCTCGACGCCCTCGACGTACTTGAGCGCCGGGATATGCACCGAGGCGCCGAAGCCGGTGCCCAGCACGGCGACCCCAATCGTGTTCGACCGTGCCGTGACGGCGGGTCGGCCCCGGTTGGCGAGGGTTTGCGCGGAGAAGGGGGTGGCCATGGCGGAATGCATGCTCCAGTCAGTCAATGGCGTGGAGAGATGGCTGGCTCGATTGTCGGCGTACCATTGATGGAACGACATTCGGGTCGATCCCGATCGTCTTCGAGCAGGAACGGGAATCGACCGGCGGCCGACCGGTAAGGGAACGCCTTGACCAACGATCCTACCATACGGCGACGGCCCTTCCGGCCGCCGTCATCGGAACCAGCCATCGCATCCAGAGGGACCATCATGCGCATCTACACCGCCCGTGGCGACACGGGGCAAACCGACCTGCTGGGCGAGCGCGTCGAGAAAGACGATCCCCGGATCGACGTCATGGGTGACCTCGACGAAACGACCTCGTCGATCGGATTGGGCCGGGCGGCGGCCCGGGTTCCGGGAACCGATGACCTGTTGAAAGCCGTCCAGCGCGACCTCTATCAGGTCATGGCGGAGCTCGCCTTCACCGATACGACCCGCCCCGGCTCGCTTCACTTCTCGCCGGAGCGCACCGCCTGGCTCGAAGCCGAAATCGACTCGATCGGCGCCGCCATCGACCTGCCGCGCGAGTTCGTGCTGCCGGGGGAAACGATGTCCGGGGCCGCCCTGGACGTGGCGCGCACCGTCAGCCGCCGGGCCGAACGGCAGGCGGTTGGGCTGACCCGGCAGGGCGTGATCGGCAACCCCGAAATCGTGCGCTACCTGAACCGGCTCTCGTCGCTGCTCTTCATGCTCGCCCGCGCCGAGGACCTCCACGACGGCGGCCACCTCGAACCGGCCAAAACCCCGGCCTCCTGAACGCTCTGTCGCCGCCCGCCAAACGCTCTAACCACCGCCCCCACTGCCTGAGGACAGGAGGGCCCTGTCTTCGAACAGGAGGTGCGTCATGAGACGGGTGACGACCCGTATTGCGCGTTCATCGTCCACTTGCGGCGCCTCCGCGATCCGCCAGAAGAGCAGGTTCAGAAGCTGTGCGGCGCCCTCCACATCGATATCCAGCCTTGCCCCCGGCAGTTGCAGCGCGAGTCGAAGGGCCATCTCGACGCGTTGCGCAGTCCACGCTTCCACCTGGAGATCGAGTTCGCCAAGCTCACGGTCGCTGAGGACCGCCTCACGCCAGGCCCGATAGGCCCCCCCATAGGCGCGGTCGGCCATGAGCCCTTCGCGCAGGGCTTGCTCGAGCGCAGCTTCCGGGTCGGCGGTTTTGGTGATGTCCAGATCCAGCGCGTCGAGTTCTTCGAGCAGGTGGGTCATCAGCACGAGCAACACCTGACGCTTCGAGCGAAAGTGCTGGTAGAGTGTCCCGGCGCTGACGCCTGCCCGGGCGGCGATCTCGCCAATGCTCGTTTGCTCGTAGCCGTGCTCCGCGAACAGGTCGAGGGCGGCGCCGGTGAGGGCCGCTCGCGTTCGCCGGCTGCGCTCCTGCTGGGGCCGAGGCGGCAGGTCTTCGACGGCCAACAGGTCCGGCAGGCTTGGCGGGCCCGGGCGGATCGGTGGGGAAAGTTCAGGCAAGGGCAGGCTCGTGCATGAAGTCGGCAATGAGCGCCGTGAGGATCTCGGGCTGGTCCTCGGAGACCAGCGTCTTCGAGTTATTTATAGGCTCCAGGCGGCTGTAGGGAAATGCCTGGGCCAACCGTTCCCCCAGGTGGGGACGGAAGTTCCGGTCATCCTGGCCCCAGGCGATCAGGACTGGTTTGCCGAACTCGGGAAAATGCCGGGCTGCATCCACGGTGTAACGATTGGACACACCCACCACCACCTTCCTGGCGTCATGTCTCACCGCTCGGTGTTGAATGAAACCCCTGAAATAACCCTCGCCCACCTGAGGCTCGAGCGGTGCGTGGGCGAGGAGCCGGTAGAGCAGGCGCTGGACTGGCCTCAGTCGGAAGAGCAAGCCGGCGAACGACGCACATCCGGGCACACGGAATGCGATCTGGAACGGCTTGAGGACAGTGGGCGGGAAATCGTCGTACGCGTCGCAATTGGTCAGCACCAGGCGCGCCAATCGCTCGGGGTGGTTCACCGCCACGAGCTGAGAGAGGGCGCCTCCCGTGTCGCACCCGATGATCGTGACGTCGTTGAGGTTCAGGGTCGCCATGAAGTGATCGATGAGCTTCGCAAGACCCGGCGGCGTCAGGTCCGCATCCGGGCGCATGGCTGCGGCGTGCCCCCCGAGCGGCAGTGTGAGAACGACGCAGCGGAAGTAGGCGGCGAGTGGAGGGTAGACCTTGCGCCACATCTCTCCGTTCACCAGGATTCCATGCACGAAAAGGAGCACTGGACCGTCGCCAATGTCAACGTACTGGACCGGACCCTGGGCAAGCTGAACCGTGTGAACCTGCCTTGGACTGCTGAATGCCATGAAGAACCCCCACGGGATTATACGTATCCGAATTCGTATTCACATTATGACGATACTTCGGGCTTGTCAAGCTCGCTGCCGCTTCGTTGACCATGTTCGGTCACTTGAGCAGGATGTTTTGCTGGCAGTCGGGCACCGCAGTCGCCCCTGCCTCAGTGGCGCCGAAGGAATTCGTTCGCGGCGAGCCACGAATCCGCCTCGCAATCGCGTACCCTAGTGCCCACGATGCGGCGCCATGCGCGCCAACCGGCAACTGCCCTTACAGGAAGGTCGATTCACCCATGCGGATGGCACATCTCTTCGGTCGGACCCTTCGCGACGCGCCGGCGGATGTCGAGGTTCCCAGCCACCAGCTCATGGTGCGGGCGGCGATGATCCGCCCCCTGGGCGCCGGCCTCTTCAGCCTCTTGCCGCTTGGCTACCGCGTGGTGCGCAAGGTCGAGGCGATCATCCGTGAGGAGATGGACGCGATCGGCGGCCAGGAAATGCTGATGCCGCTGGTGCATCCGGCCGATATTTGGCGCGCCAGCGGCCGCTACGACAAGATCGGCCCGGAAATGGCGCGGTTCAAGGATCGCGCCGACCGCGACATGGTGCTGGCGATGACGCACGAAGAAGTCGTCGCCGACCTGGCCGCCAGCGAGATCAACTCCTACCGCCAGCTGCCGCAAATCGTCTATCACATGCAGAGCAAGTTCCGGGACGAGCCACGCGCCCGGGGCGGGTTGATCCGCGTCCGCGAGTTCACGATGAAGGATTCGTACTCGCTCGATGTCGACGCCGCCGGGCTGGATGCGTCGTACGCCCTCCACGATGCCGCCTACTACCGGATCTTCACCCGGATTGGGCTGGAGTACATCAAGGTCGGCGCCGATGTCGGGATGATGGGCGGGTCGCTCTCCGAGGAGTTCATGGCCTTCTCGCCAAACGGCGAGGACACGATCCTGATCGACCCGGAGGGCGGCTACGCCGCCAACCGCGAGGTCGCCACGTTCCGCCGCGCGAAGGCGGCCCCGGAAGACCTGCTGGCGATCGAAGAAATCGAAACCCCGGACACCACGACGATCGAGGCGCTGGCGAAGCTGCTCGAGGCGCCGCTGGCGCGGACCGCCAAGGCCGTCTTCTTCATGGGCCAGTCGGGCCGCTTCATCTTCGGTGTGATCCGGGGCGATCTCGACATCAACGAAACCAAACTCCGCCAGGTGACCGGCGAGAACGACATCGTGCCGGCCACGGTCGAGCAAATCCGGGCGATCGGGGCCGAGCCGGGGTACGGCTCGCCGGTCGGCGTGCACGACGCCGTCGTGGTCATCGACGAGAGCATTCGCGACAGCCCGAACCTGGTCGCTGGCGCCAACAAGGTTGGCTTCCACCTCACGAACGTGAATTACCCGCGCGATTTCGAGGCGCACCACGTGGCCGACATTGCCGCCGCCGCCGAGGGCTACGCGAGCCCGGTGTCCGGCGCACCGATGATCACCCGGCGGGCGATCGAGGTCGGCAACATTTTCAAGCTCGGCACCGATTTCAGCCGCAAGTTGAACGCCACCTATCTGGATGTCAACGGCAAGGCGCAACCGGTGGTGATGGGGTCCTACGGCATTGGGCCGGGCCGCAACGCCGCCACGGTCGCCGAACAGAATCATGACGAGCGCGGCCTCCGCTGGCCGATCTCGATCGCCCCGTTCCACGTCTCGTTGCTTTCTCTTGGGAAGGAGCCGGAGGTGGCTGTCGCGGCCGACGCGCTCTACGCCGAGCTGACCGCCGCCGGAATCGAGGTGCTCTACGACGACCGCAACGACCGACCGGGCGTGAAGTTCAACGACGCAGACCTGATCGGGAACCCGATCCGGCTCTCGGTCAGCAAGCGCACCCTCGCCGATGGCGAAGCCGAACTGCGTCTGCGCTCGGAGGAGGAATCGGCGCTCGTCCCGATCGGCGATGTCGTGGGCAAAATTCAGGCCATCGTCAGCGACCTCTTCGCAGCCTTGCAACCCTAGCAAGCACGGCAATGGCTGTTGCTCGCTCCCACGCGCACCCGTTCGGCGAGCGGAACGATCTCGTTTACTGTCTCCGAATGGGGTAGCGGCGGGAAATAGCAATAGGCCGTGCTTTTCAAAACCAGGGCGGCTTCGGCCAGGACGTCGTTGAAGGCCCCGAGAGCCCGGTAGAAGCAAACCCACGAGGCGCTGTCCGCCATCCAGATTTGCTCTACCGCAGCGAGTAGATCTGGAGAAGGACAGGCCGCTGGCTCCCAGAAGAGAGTAAGACATGAAGCTGGTGTCGCCCACTGATCAGTGGTCAGCCAAGGACGAGCAGATGCTCGGACCCATAAACCACCGCGCGGGAGGCAACATTGCGATCGAAGGTTGCAAAGGTTGCCTCGTGATGCACCGCCAATGCCAGCAGGTACACATCTGTGGATTGCTTGTGGGTGATATTCACTGAACGGTCGATCAGGTGTGAATCGAGCAGGGAGATGGTTTCGGGTACGAAACGATGCTGCCCGAGAGGATACAGACTCTCCAGGATTTCTGCCGCTTGAGCGAACGAGATTGGGTTTTTCGAAGCTTGCGGGTTTGTCAGCGTTCGCAACGTGCCATTTTCGACTATTGGACACGTCAACCAGGAATGGTGACCCTGATGCTCGAACCAGCGGCTCGCAGCTGAGTGCCGGGGATCTTTCCTGCTAAGAATTGCCACGAGTACGTTAACATCCAGCAGGTACCCGTTCACTCCTGTTCATCCGAGATTCTCTGGATTTCGTCGAGTGTGAGTGGAACATCATCGGCATGATGTGGAAAGTATTTGACTCCCTTCCAGAATCCATCTTGCTCCTCAATTTCCAGCTCGGTAGACAGCCCTCGCTCGGCAAGATCCGAGAGAGCTTCACCAATCGTGATCCCAAACGTTTCCGCGCGCACTCGAGCTGCAGCCAGGATGTCATCTCGAATTGTGAGAGTAGTCCGCATGGGTAACTCCAATGTCCAGCCTGGTCGAATGCCAGCAGGTCTAAGTTCATTCATGGTCGTTCAGAAGTGCGTCGACATCCTCGACGGTCACGTTCCGGACGAACTTCCTTCGCGGCAGCAGCTTGATTCCGTTTCGATAGACCGGTGAATTTTCCGGCGCGGTGAGGCTGTCGCGCATCATGTCCGACACGACCTTGCCAAGCGTCTCGCCAGACGCTTCGGCGCGCTCACGGGCGGCTTGCAACACATCGCGTTCGAGAGCAATGGTCGTGCGGTCAGTCTCAGCCATCGTCGAGCCACCTCCTGATGCCAGTATAGGCACCGCGCATCAAACATCAAGCATCACTCAATTCGCGCGATGGTTTATCAATCCGTTCTCATCAGGCGGCTACGGAATTGCGCCATCCGTGCTAAAATCAAGGGTGCAAAGTGAATTGTTTCACAGAGTCGACCCGTGCCGCCGCTGCCCGGGTCTTCGGTTGTGAGATGTACCTTCCGTCCCCGCCTCGTATTGCCTCCCCTACCGAAAGTGCCCCCATGACCATCGCTGCCGA
>JBGTNF010000048.1:0-6860 GCA_041743205.1 Thermomicrobiales bacterium
TCGATCGAGCTGGCGAGCGCCCGTGCCGATCCGGTCGCCTCGATCACCAGCCGATGCTTCTGGCTAAATTCGGCCATCGCCGCGCCGTCGTGGACAGAATGCAGCCCGCACCGCCGGCCGATTTCCCGTCGCCTCGGCGACAGGTCGAAGGCGTTCACGCGCATGCCGCCCACCTGGAACACCTGTGCGGCGAGATTGCCGATTAGTCCCAGGCCGACCACAGCCACCTGGTCGCCCGCCCTTGCGATCGTCGTGATCAGCGTCGTTATCGAGACCGTCGCCAGCCGGGCGAAGACCGCCGTTTCATCGGCCAGCCCATCCGGCACGGTCACGCAAAGCGAACGCCGCACGTCGATCCGGGTATGAGAGGCATGGTTGCCCATCGTGTAGACCCGGTCGCCGGGTTTGGCGTTCGTCTCCGATCCGGCCTCGAGCACGGTCCCGATGTTCGCGTACCCCACGGTGTTCATCGGGAAGGCAGGCGGCGTATCGCCCTCGAACGCCAGCTTCGCCTGAAGCAGCGCCAGTTCGGTTCCCGGACTGATCAGGGTGACGTGGGTCCGGACGACGATCTCGTGGGCGCCAAGCGGTGACGGATCCAGCTCGAATGATTCGAGGGCAACCGCCAGGGGCGCGTGAAAGACGATGCGCTCGCTGTTCACGTTCGGGTCTCCAGTCTCGATCCGGCGACTGCTGGCATCGCCGGTGGCGGTGGGGCGGTGTGCGAGCCCCACGGTACACGCCGTTGACAGCACCGGCAACGGTTGCTACGCTCCCGGCCAATTCAACGCCAGTCGATGCGGGAAGCGGGGAGAATGCATCCATCCACCGTGCGTGCGCCAACCCGGGACGGCGCCGGCCAACCCGGCGATCGGATCAGCAGCTCTCATCCGTGGCGGCGCCGGACGGCGCCGCTTGTCGATACGCCAAGCGAGGACGTGACCAGTGAAAATCACCAATATCGAGGCCGTGCGCCTCAACGCTCCCCCGCGCGTGCCCACCACGGCCGGCCGCCGCGAACCGTGGGCCACCCACGCCGAAGTCGCCAACCCGATGAGCCGGTACCCTGAGGTCAAACGGCATCGCAACCTCTGGACGCCGAAGTGGGAGCTCATCTGGTGCAAGGTGACGCTCGAGGACGGCACGATCGGTTACGGCCAGACTGGCAACGGCCGTGTCTCGGCGGCGATCATCGATGACCACCTCGCTCCAAACCTGATCGGCGAAAGCGTCTTCGCCAAAGACCGTATCGCCGACAAGTTGTTCCGGCTGTGCGCGCCGTTCGGCGCCGCCGGCCTCGCCTCATACGCAGTTAGCGCGGTCGATCTCGCCTGTTGGGATGCCCACGGCAAGCTGGAGGGCAAACCGGTCTACGAACTCGCCGGCGGTCCGCAGAAGGATCGGTTGTTCTGCTACGTTACCGGCAACGATGTCGACTGGTACCAGGAGCTTGGCTTTCGGGCCTTCAAGCTGGCCTGCCCGTACGGCCCCGCCGACGGTCTGGACGGTTTGCGCAAGAACGAGGAATTCGTGGCCCGGACGCGTGAGCAGATCGGCGACGACTGCGAGCTGATGCTCGATTGCTGGATGGCCTTCGACATCGAGTACACCGTGCGCCTCGCCGAAACGCTTCGCCCGTACAAACTCAAGTGGATCGAGGAATACCTGCTGCCGGACGATCACGACGCGCACGTGGCCGTCCGCGACCGGCTGCCGTGGCAGACTCTCGCCACCGGCGAGCACTGGTACACGACCTATCCCTTCCAATGGGCGATCAACCACCGCGTCGCCGATATCGTGCAGCCGGACATCAACTGGGTCGGCGGCTTCTCGACCTGCCAGAAAATCGCCGCCTCGGCCAGCGCCGCCAACGTCAGCGTCATCCTCCACGCCGGCGGCAACAACGCCTTCGGTCAGCATTTCTCGTACGCGTCATCCGCCGTGCCGTGGCTGGAGTGCTTCGTTGGCACGCCGCCGGGCATCCCGCTCGAAGAGTCCTGGGGCATGCCTGGCCAGGCCGTGCCGAAGGACGGCTACCTCGTGCCCAGTGACGCGCCGGGGTTTGGTCTCGAAATCCCCGACGAATGGTACGAGCCCTGGTTCTGATGCCTGACTGTCCGCCAGGGTGTGATGCCGTCGACCGACGATATGGAAAGTAATGGGAGGATCACCAATGACGACGGTCGATCGAGTCGACGCGATCCGGCTAGGCGGATGGGGCTGGGCTCCCGGGCTCGAGATCTTCTGGATGGACAATGGCGCCCGCGACGAACCGTTGGCGCTGGTCGGCCTCGTCATCCGCGCCGGCGACCACGTCGTGCTCGTCAACTGCGGTCCCGATCCCGCCACTCTGGCCGAACCGCCAGCCGGAAATCCAATGCTGCTGAAGCACCACACCCTGGAAGTGAAACCTGGCGAACGGCTGGACGAGGCGCTGGCCACGGTCGGTACGTCCGTCGACGAGATCACGCACGTCATCGCCACGCCGTTCCAGACCTACGCCCTCGGCAACGTCCTGCAATTCCCCAACGCCGAAATCTGCCTCTCGCGGCGCGGCTGGGTCGACTTCCACGCGCCGCGCTGGCGGCAACACCCGCACGACAAGCGGGCGTCCTGCATTCCGGACGATGTGCTGGTCGGCCTCGTCACTTACGCCTGGCCCCGCGTGCGCCTCGTCGACGACGACAAGATCGTGCCCGGCGTCAGCACGTTCTGGACCGGCGCCCACCACCGGTCCAGCCTCGCTGTGCGGATCGACACCTCGGCCGGCGTCGTGATCGCCGGGGATGCCTTCATGCGGGTCGAGAACGTCACGCGCCGTCACCCGATCGGCATCAACGAGAGCATGGAGGAATCGCTGGTCGCCTTCGACCGCATCGCTCGCGAGGCCGATGTGATCGTGCCCCTCTACGACCCCGGCGTCTTCGATCGGCACCCCGGCGGCCGCATCGCCTGACGCCTTTCCCCCCGCCCGGACAGCCCGTGGTGGACCGTGGCCGGTTCACGATCTTGAACATCCCATTGACCGCGCCCCAATCGTGCGCTATCCTCACCGTACATTCTTGTGAACAGCCAGTCAGATATGTGAACTCCGCCTGTCGTGCAGGGAGAGAAATGTCGTGGACGCCCCGAGCGTTTCCAGCGAACGTGTGGCCGTGGTCGAGCCGTCGAAACCCACCGGGGTCAAGTCGGCCGGTCGCGCCCTCGACATTATCGAGGCCCTCGCCCGCGAACGGTCCGGACTGGGATTTACCGATCTTTCGCGGCTTCAGGGCATTCCCCGAAGCAGCCTACACGCGTTGCTGGCCGTACTCACCGAACGCGGCTTTGTCGAGTTCGACCCGTCCCGGCGGGTGTACGCGCTTGGTTTGAAAACCTGGGAAATGGGGCAGGCCTACCTCGCTCACCGAGACCTGGTCGAGAAGGCCCTGCCGCTCATGGAACGGGTGGTGGCCGAAATCAACGAAACCGTTCAGCTGGCGGTGCTCGATGGCATGGAGAATGTCTATCTCGCGAAAGTCGATTGCTCGCATCCAGTGCGTCTGCAATCCGAAGTCGGACGGCGCCTTTACGCCCACGCCACCGGCCTGGGCAAGGTGCTCCTTGCCGATTTGCCCGAAGACGAGCTGCGGCGGCGATTCAACGGCGCGGATCTGGCGCGGCTCGGCCCACGCACGATATCTCGGACGGATCGCCTGTTCGAGGCGCTGGAGACCGTCCGGGCCAGCGGCTTCGCGGTCGACGACCAGGAGTACACCGCTGGACTGCGCTGCGTCGCGGCGCCGATCGCCGGCCCAAACGGCCAAACGGTCGCCGCCTTGAGCGCCTCGATTCCGACCACGCGCGCGGGGCCGGAACAGATGGCAAACGCGCTGCGACACATCGCCGCCGCCAGCATCGACATTTCCAGGATGCTGGGTGTTTCGATTCCAGACCGACGCCTGGAACTGCTCACGAAGTGGCGCGGAGACGTGCTCGCGCATGGTTCGGTCAGTGTCGACAGGAGGTAGGCAGCAGGTTAACGGGTCCGATTGGCAGTGACGAGAGACGAACCCAAAGGGGATGACGATGACAGACTTCCGACTTGATCGACGACGATTGCTTGGAACCTCGGCCGCGGTTGCGGCGCCGGTGCTGCTGGCCAATCTGGGAGCCCCAGGCTCCGCAGCCGCCCAGGAATCGACGCCCGCCGAGGGCGGTCTCGTGCCGATCTCCACCCCGGCCGCCGGCAGCGAATCCGCCACGTTGGCGGGCACGGTCATCATCGCTGTCCAGAGCACCGACGTTCAGACGTACCAGGCCTTGGCCGACGCGTACATGGCCTTGAACCCGGATGTTGAAATCCGCGTCGAGCTGAAGCCGGCTGACGGCTACCAGGAGTTCATCCGCGCCCAGTTCGCTGGGGGCGCCCCGGAAGCGTCGGTCGTCAACGGCAACGTCGTCGCCGACCTGATTCAGGACAAGCAGTTCGTCGACATGTCGGCCTACCTCGATCGCCCCAACCCATACACCGGCGAAGCCTGGCGCGCCTCCATGGACGAAGTCGCGATCCAGAACATGGCCAACCCGGTCACGGGCGAGATCTACACCCTCAACCTCGAAACCGTGCAGGTCCTCTGGTTCTACAACAAGACCGCGTTCGAGAACGCCGGCATCCTTCAGGAGGCCGAGGAACTCGCCCAAACCGAGACCAACCAACCGACCTGGGAGCAGTTCCTGGGCTGGTGCGACAAGCTGACCGAAGCCGGCTACATCCCGGTCGCGATCGAGGGCGACTACCGGTCGTTCTGGGAGCTGCGGTTCGGCTGGCTGGCTCGAATGTATCTCGACCAGTTCACCCGTGACGAAGCGGAACTCGTGCGGGCCCAGCCCGGCGACTGGAACTTCCGCGAGGGCATCGACGATGTCTGGACCTACGACCCGACCGATCCCTACAACGACGACTCCACCCGGATCACCTTCAACAACCAGCGCAAGATGATCGCCCTTCGTGATGGCGATCAGGCCGTCAACGGACCCAAGTTCCAGGCGCTTTACGAGAACTTCATGCAGTTCAGCGAGCGCGCCGCGCCTCCGGGCTGGCTCGGGAGTTCGGACGCCTATCCGCTCTTCCTGACCAGCGAAGCCGCGATCCGGATCGACGTCGCCGCGTTGCTCAGCAACTTCGAGCGCGATATCCGCAGCCTCGCCGAGGGCCGCTACATCTCCCAGGCCGGAGGCACGGAAGACGCGCCGGCCACGCCGCTCCCGAGCCAGGACATCCAGGCCTTCGAGATCGGCTCATTCAACAACCCGACGATGGAAGGACCGGAGGTCATCGCCCCCGCCCGCACGATCGAAGTCAACATCGGGTTCCTCTCGGTGCCGCAGAAGGACCAGGCCCAGAACGACCTCGAAATGGACTTCCTGATGTACCTCACCAGCGCCGAAGGTTTCGGGATCTACCTCGAAAACCGCCTCGATCCGGACAACGCCGGCTCGGACGGAATCGCCGGCCCGCCGATCGTGCTGGACGCGGAGCTGCCGGCCGACCTGGCCGACAAGTTCGCCCAGCTCAAGCTGATCGGGAACTGTGAAAAGGATACGGCCGGCAGTTACCGGGCGCGCGGCGTCGCCGATTATCAGCCCTCCGTCCGGGAGTGGGTCGATCTGGCCCAGCAGTACTTCGCGGGGGACCTGGAGCTCCAGGCGTTCCTCGACGCCTACCAGGAGTCGCTCGATAACCTCTTCCCGGAAATCCTCGAACATCAGCAACTGACCGAGGAGGATCTGGCCAATCCCAACCAGCGGCCAGCCAGTCAGGTATGAGGGGGCGGTTTCGGGACACGACTTTCCGGTATCCGCATACATCGGCACGGGGCGGTTTGCCTCCCCGTGCCGCCTCATCCCGCCTCTTCGCCGTGAAGATGGTCGTCGCCATATTCGTTTTCGCGGTGACGATGCTGACGCCCCTTACGTCCGCAGCCCAGGGCTGGACAGAGGAAACACCGGCCACCGTGTACTCCGTCGCCGTCAGCGACGACGGCTCGCTTGTGGTCGCCGGGCGACGTGACAACACGGTTGTCGCCTACGACGCCAACGGTGTTCAACTCTGGACCTTTACGACTGAAGGCACCGTCTACGGCGTCGCAGTGTCGGATGCGGGTGACCGTGTTGCGGTGGCGTCGGAAGACCGCAACATCTACGTGCTCGACGCCGCCGGCGCCGAAGTCTGGCGTTACCGGGCCACGAGCACGTTCCTGGCCGTCGCCATCAGCGGCGACGGCCAGATCGTGGCAGGAGGCTCGACGGACGGCGTCGTGTCCCTGTACGACGCGGCCGGGACGCTGTCCTGGGAGTTTCCCGGCAACGATGAGGTGACCCGGGTCGCCGTCTACGGCGGGTCTGGGGGATTCCGGGTTCTGGCGGGATCGGGGGACTCCCGCGTCACCCTGATCGATGGCAACGGTCAACAAGTCTGGCAAACCACGTTGAATTACGGTGTGCGCGGCCTCGGTGTGAGCGCGGACGGTGGTCGCGTTGTCGCCGGCGACGATCGGGAAACGGTTTACCTGCTGGATGGCGGCAGTGGTTCCATCCTCTGGCAGGAATCGATCGGCAGTCCCGTTCCCGCGGTCGCCGTGAGTCGCGACGGTGCGCTGATCCTGGCGGGTGGCGAGGATGGGACGCTGGTCGCCTTCGACGCCGATGGCAATCGCGTACAAGACGCCTCCGCGAGCAGTGGATTCTTCGATCTGGCCGTCACCGCCGACGCCACCCTGGCGGTGGCCGCCTTGACCGAAGAGGTCGCCACGTTCCCGCGAGCCGACGATGGCGCTTTCCAGATTCCCGAACCTGGATCGCCGTTCGCGCGATTCGTC
>JBGTNF010000049.1:0-8295 GCA_041743205.1 Thermomicrobiales bacterium
CGCGCGTGGGTGCTCCGGTATATCGAAGGCTGGTCCAACCGGCGCCGGCCCCATTCGTGGAATCAGGGCCAGCCACCGTTGGTGGCCTGGCAGCACGCATCAGCTCCACTGCTGAAGGTCTCAGATTCTTGACACACACCACACACCAACCTGCGGTCGATGCGCTGCGCGCGGTATCCAGCGGGGCCGACCCTTCGCTGCGCTCAGGTTGACGAGGGGAGAGGTGCTTGTAGTGGGACACGTCGACCTTGACAGTCCACTGAATGGTCTGTCGAGGCCGAAGTGTCCTATCCCGACATTTCACCCCGCCGTCCTGGTGAGCGCCAGCGAAACATCCCGGCCCCGCTGGATACGCCGAAGCCGGTACCGTCCGAACGCGAGGCCCAGGACCGCCTATCGCTGCGCTGCGGCGGGGGGTTCCTTGCAAGCTCGGAATGACAATTCAGGTTGGATGAACCACTGAATACGGAATCCGGGTGAACGGTTGAGGATTCCGGATCGCCCGTCACGTCGCCGCGGCGAGAGATTTCTCGACTGCGCTCGAAATGACGTGCCGTTGCGGAACGTCCGGTGTTTACCTGGAGTCGGTATGAATGGATAGTCTGCGTCGATGCATCCCATATCTCCAAGGACTGCGAAGGGCTGCGGAGCTTGCTCCGCCCGTCGACGCGTATGACAGTTCAGCGCAGACAGACCACTGAGCTTGCAAGGGATGACGGTAGGGAAAGTGTCGGCCACCGGTCACGACAGAATGGACGGACTACTGAGCCAGCGGCGGCAGCGGAGCGTGTCATCTCGACTTGGGAATGGGAAAGATGCGGTTGAGAACCCAGGACGACACCTGCCAAACGCGCTCACCCATCCAGCCCAGGACCAGAACTCATGTCGACTTCGTGTGTACGATCGTATTGTACGTACACCGTAGACATTTGATGCCGAATTGCTTATCATGTGGACAAACGTGGGGACGAGTGGGGATAAGTGGGGTCCATTGTGGATAACACGACGCCAAACAGCCACTTCCGGACCCAATCCGCGCGAAGTCAGGACGTCACGTGTTCCTTGGAAGTCACCACCACAACCTGGACACCAAGGGCCGTCTCGCCATTCCAGCGCGTTTCCGGGATGAGCTTGCCGAAGGGCTGGTGCTTACCCGCGGCTTCGACGCCTGCATCGCGCTCTATCCCCTGGCCGCTTGGCAAACGCTCGCCGGCCGGATCAACGATTTGTCGACTGCCGATGTCGACGTTCGGCAGTTCCGGCGCATGGTCTACGCCGAAGCCGTCGATGTTCAGCTCGATTCCCAGGGCCGGATCCTGATTCCGGCGCCGCTGCGCCTGTTTGCCGGCATCGGACGGGAAGTCGTCGTCATCGGCGTCCATTCGTCTGTCGAAATCTGGAGCCCCGCCCGCTGGTCTTCCACGTCGGATAACCTGGATGCGTCGTCCGATGAGATCGCCACGCGCCTGGCGGGTATGCTGTAGCATCAGGTCGGCTTGCTGACAGGCGGTCAGCTCCCAGCCCTGGACCTGTGTTCATTCAAGTAGACCAATGACCGAACCGACGTCTCTCGTCACCGCAACGCCGGAAATCGGCGCGGACGCGGCCAACTTGCCCGGAAATCACGTGACCGTCCTGCGCCTGGCCGCCATCGATGCCCTGCGCCCGAAGGCCGGCGGCGTCTATGTCGATGGCACTTTTGGCGGCGGCGGGCACACGGCGTTGCTGCTGGAGCATGATCCGCCCGTTGGCCTGGTGATTGCTATCGACGCCGACGCCGACGCGGCGCCGAGAGCCGCGCTCCTGGCCCGGAAACCCGGGAACGATGGCCGCCTGCGCCTCCTCCATCGCAACTTTCGTGACCTCGGGGCCGTAGTGCGGGACGCAAGGGACGCAAGGGACGCAAGGGACGCAGCGGCCGCCAGGGTTGATGGCGTCCTGCTCGATCTCGGGCTTTCCTCGTACCAGCTCGACGAAGAGGCGCGTGGCTTCTCGTTTCGGTACGACGCCCCGCTCGACATGAGGTTCGACCAGTCTGGCGGCGGCACGGCCGCCGATCTCGTCAATCAGGCGGACGAAGCGGACCTGGCCCGCATCCTGTGGCAGTTCGGCGAAGAGAAACAATCCCGGCGGATCGCCGCCGCCATCGTGCGGGAACGGCAGAAGGCGCCGATCACCACCACCGGCGCGCTGGCATCGCTGGTCGAACGATCGGTCGGCGGGAAGCGCTCTCGGATTCATCCGGCGACTCGCACCTTCCAGGCATTGCGCATCCAGGTCAATGGCGAGCTCGAAGCGCTGGACAAGGCGCTCGACGACGCCGCCGAATCGTTGGCTCCCGGCGCGCGGCTGGTGGTGATCGCCTTTCACTCGCTCGAAGACCGGATCGTCAAACGATTCATCGAGGCCGAATCCCGGACGTGCGTCTGTCCACCGGACCAACCGATTTGTACGTGCGACACTATCCCCAGACTCCGGCGGGTCGGCCGAGCGGTTCGGCCCACCGATGACGAGAAGCGTTTCAACCCCAGAAGCCGGAGCGCGATCATGCGCGTGGCCGAACGCCTGGAGCCGGATGGGTCTGTGGCGCACCAAGGAAGCAGTGAATGACGCGGTATCGGTTGAAGGATGTGCTGGCTGGGACCGGGGGTGAACTCCTCGGCCAGGCGCCAAGCAGTTTGGCATTCACCCGTTTCGAACGCGATGCGCGGCGAATCGAATCCGGTGACCTGTACATCTCGGTCCGCGGCGAAAAGTTCGACGGCAGCGAGTTCACGCCGGACGCAGTGGCGAACGGCGCTGCAGCCGCCATCGTCTCGCGCGCCTGGGCCGCCGCGCACGACGACCCCGGCGTTCCGCTGATCGTCGTCGACGACACCAACATCGCCCTCCAGCGCTGGGCCAAATGGCGGCGCGACCGGATCGACGTGACCGTTATCGGCGTCACCGGCAGCATCGGCAAGACCAGCGCCAAGGAGTCGATCGCCGCCGTGCTCGGCCAAATCCAGCGCGTCTACAAGAGCCCTGGGTCGTACAACAACGAAGTCGGGCTGCCGTATTCCATCCTCGAGGCTCCCGACAACACGCAGACGATGGTGCTGGAAATGGGCGGCGCCTACGCGTTCGGGGAGCTGACCTTGCTGGCCGGGATCGCCGAGCCGCAGGTGGGAGTGGTCACCAACGTCTATCCCGTCCACCTCGAACGCATGGGGTCGATCGACGCGATCGCCGAAACGAAGTCGGAACTGGTGCGGGCGCTCCCGGCGGACGGCATCGCGGTGCTCAACGGCGATGACGAACGCGTGCGCGCGATGGCGGAACACACGTCGGCCAGGGTCGTGTTCTACGGCCTCGGTCCCGGCAACCACGTCCGCGCCGATTCGGTCACGACGGATGGACTCCGGGGCACGGGGTTCCGGCTGACGATCGAAGACGAGCGGTTCTTCGTCAAAGTGCCGTTCGTCGGCGCCCACGGCGTACAGGTCGCGCTCGTGGCGCTGGCCGTGGGCTATGCCTTCGGCATGCACATTTCGGAAATGCTGGCCGGGCTCCAGGACCCGGGCACGCAGGTGCGGCTGCTCTACGCACCCGGTCCGAACGGGTCCGACCTCATCGACGACACATACAACGCCAGCACGCCGTCGGTGCTTTCGGCGCTGGGTCTGCTCGAAGACATCGACGCGAAGCGGCGCATCGCCGTGATCGGCGAGATGCGCGAGATGGGCCGGATTTCCGAGGACGAGCATCGCGTCGTGGGCCGGCGGGCGGGCGCCCTCGCCGACCTGCTGATCACCTACGGCGATGCCGCCCGGGTCGTCGCCGAGGAGGCGCGCTCGATGGCCGGGTCCCGGCGGTCGATCGCAGTCCACTCCTTCCCCGAGGGCCAGAAGGATGCGATCGTGTCGCTCCTTCGTTCCGAGCTTCGCGCCGGAGACGTCGTGCTGCTCAAGGGGTCGCGGGGGTTGGCGATGGAAACGATCGTGCGCGATCTCCGAACCGACGTGAGTCACAATGACGGCTACGAGACCGAATCGACGGGCAAGGGCCGGTCATGATTTCAGCCGCGATCTCCACCCTGGCTGTAGCCCAGGTGATGCCAACCGACCCGAACGAGAACATGGCGGTGTCGCTCGCCCTGGCCGCTCTGGCATTCGCGATCACGATCATCATCGGGCGGCCGATGATCACCTTCCTGCGCCAACGAAAGTTCGGCAAGAAAGTTCGCGACGAGCTCACGCTCCACGTCGGCAAGACCGGCACCCCGACGATGGGCGGGTTGATGATCACGGCCTCGGTAGTGTTCGTGACTCTCGTCTTCAACACGGCCGGTCGCCTCTCCATGCTCCTTCCCGTGTCGGTCCTGATCGCCGCCGGAGTGCTGGGGGCGGTCGACGACCGCATGAACCTGGTCGGCGGCAAGAAGAGCGGGATGACGGCCCGGTTCAAGTTCGTTTGGCTGATCCTGGTCGGCGTCATCGCCGCCTTCACGCTCTTCCTCCCGGATCCGTGGGGTCTCGGTCTGCACCAGGCGTACGTTCCCTTCTTCGGGCAATACGACATCGGCTGGCTCTACGTGCCCATCGCCGCCCTCGCCATCGTCGGCATGTCGAACGCCGTCAACCTGACTGACGGTCTCGACACGCTGGCGGCGATCACCGCCGCAATCGCGTTCTGCGCGTACGGCATCATCGCCTACCGGCAGGGCCAGCTCGGGGTCGTCACCTTCTGTTTCTCGATGGTCGGGGCCCTGGCCGGATTTCTCTGGTTCAATGCGCACCCCGCTCAGGTCATCATGGGCGACACCGGCGCCCTGGCGATCGGCGCCGCCCTGGCCACGGCGGCCTTCATGACCGGGCAATGGCTCCTGCTGCCCATCGTCGGCGCCGTGTTCCTTGCCGAGATGATGTCGGTGATCCTGCAGGTTGGCTATTTCAAGCTCACCGGCGGCAAGCGGATATTCAAGATGTCCCCGCTTCATCACCACTTCGAGATCCTCGGCTGGTCGGAAACCCAGGTCACGATGCGGTTTGCACTGGCGGGCATGATGGCGGGGCTGCTTGGCGTCGCCCTGGCGCTGCTGTAGATGCGGACCGGCGTGGAACCGACCTCCTATTGGGCTGGCAAGCGGGTAACGGTAATGGGACTGGGCGTGCTCGGCGGCGGCGTTGGCGCCGCGCGCTACCTCTCCGGTCGGGGCGCCACGGTAACCGTGACCGACATGCGCGATGCCGGCGCGCTGGCCGAATCGGTCGCCGCGCTCGCCGACTTGCCAATCACCTTTCACCTCGGCTCGCACGAGGCGGCGGACTTTACGCCGGACAACGCCGATGTGGTGGTTCGCAACCCCGGCGTGCCGATGGATTCGCCCTACCTTCGATCGGCCATCGACTCAGGTGTGCCGGTCGAAATGGAAATGTCGATCTTCTTCCGTGACTGTCCGGCGCCCATCCTGGGCGTCACCGGCACCAAGGGCAAGACCACGGTATCGGCGCTCATTGGCTCGATTTTCACTGCCTGGAAACCGGAATCGTTGTTGGCTGGCAACATGGGCATTTCAGCGGTGCTTGAACTCGACCGGCTCACGTCTCGGACTCCCGTGGCGCTCGAGCTTTCCAGCTTCCAGATCGAGTCGTTAAACGATCACCAACTGGGTCCGCATGTTGCCGTGATCACCAACATATTCCCGGACCATCTCGATCGCTACCGGGATTTCGATCACTACGCCGCCACCAAGCGTGGGCTTGCCCACAACATGCAACCAACCGATGTTGTCGTCTACAACGCGGACGACATCGAAGCGTCCAGGGTGACCGGCGAGACGCGAGCGCGTCTCCATCCATTCGGCCTGGCGCGCCGGTTCGGTCCGGCCGCGTGGCTTGAAGGCGACGCCTTGACGCTCGATAGCGGTGTTGAAACGTTGTCGTTTCCTCGACCGGACATCCTGGCACTGTCGGGCGGTCACGGCGCCCGCAATGCGCTTGCCGCTGTCGCCGCCTGCCACGCCTTCGGAGTCCCTGGGGCCGCCATTGAAGAAGGCCTGCGACGTTTCAACGGCGTGCCGAATCGCCTCGAAGTCGTTGCCCGAGTCCACGGCGTCGTCTATGTCAACGACACGTCGGCCACGGCCCCGGAGGCGGCGGTCGCCGGAGTCAGGGTATTGGCGCCACGGGCAGCCACCTTGCGCCTGATCGCCGGCGGAGCCGACAAGCGAACCGACCTGGCGCCGTTCGCTGACGAACTGCGTTCCCGAGATGTGGCGGTGTACCTGCTGGAGGGAACCGCAACGCCGGCCCTGACCGATCTGCTGGAGGAACGGGACGTGCCGATCGCTGGCCACTTCGATTCGATGGCAGCGGCTGTGGCGTCGGCGAGCGCCGATGCCCGCTCGGGTGACCTGGTGGTGCTCTGTCCGGCTTGCGCCAGCTTTGGTATGTTCCGCAACGAGTTCGACCGCGGCGAGCAGTTCCGCCTGGCAGTGAAGGCCCTGCCAAATGCACATGACGAAGGGGGTCTTGCCCAGTGACGGATCAGACGCGTATCGATGATCGTTCCGGCTTGCCGGCTCCTCCCGCCCGCGTTCATTTCATCGGCATTGGGGGCGTCAGCATGAGCGGCCTGGCCGGTGTGTTGCAGGAGGCAGGGTATGCCGTCAGCGGTTCCGATACCGTCGAGTCGCCCGTGGTCGCGGGCCTTCGCACGCGTGGGATGACGGTCGTCATCGGACACGCCGATCCCGCTTTGGCGTCGAATGCCGACATCGTCGTCAGCACCCGCCGGGCCGAATTGCACGCTGCCGTCGAACTCGACGCCGCGCGAGCCAACGGCGCGCTGATCGTGAAGCGGGGGCAAATTCTCGGCCTGATCGCCAATCCGGTGCGGTCGATTGCCGTAGCTGGCACGCACGGCAAGTCAACGACCTCCGCAATGGTGACGCATGTTCTGCTTGCGCTGGGCCACGAGCCGGGTTACGCGGTTGGAGCCAAACTGCCGGGATTGGCGGGCAACACCGCCGCTGGCTCGGGCGAATTCATGGTCGTTGAAGCGGACGAGTTCGACCGCTCGTTCCTCTGGTTGCGACCGGAGGTGTCGATCATCACATCGGTTGCCTTCGATCACCCGGACATCTACGCTGACCAGGCTGATTACGACGGCGCCTTCGTCACGTTCGCCGAGCAGACCAAACCGGGCGGCACGCTGGTGTTTGCCGCCGATGATCCCGGATGTCAACGGGTGCTGGCGGCGCTGGGCGACCGGGAGTCCCTGCCTTTTTCGGTGGTCACGTTTGGGGAGTCCAAGCAGGCCGACTGGCGACTGGAGCGAACCGAACCAGGCTGGACCTTCTTCGCGCCGGATGGTCTAGGCACCGCATCCAACTTGCTCGTGCCTGGCGCGCACAATGCCCGAAACGCGATCGCCGCCATCGCGGCGCTGGCCGCTGTAGATGTGGACCCGGTTGCGTCGATTCCTGCCGTAGCCACGTTCATTGGCGTCGGTCGCCGCTTCGAGCACAAGGGCGCCGTCGCCGGTGTTGATGTTGTCGACGACTATGCGCATCATTCTGACGAGATCAGCGCGGTCGTGGCCGCCGCCCGCTTGCATTATCCGGGCCGCCGCGTCGTCGTCGTGCATCAGCCGCACACCTACAGTCGAACCCGGACGCTGCTGAGGGAGTTCGCGCACTCGCTGGACCTGGCGGATCTGGTCGTACTGCTCGAAATCTACCCAGGCGGTGAGACTATGGATCCAGCGATCTCGACCGCCGATCTCCTGGCGCTGCTGACCGTCCCGGCCCACGCCGCCGCCGGACCCGACGAGGCCGCCGCGATGACGGTTCGCCACGCCCTGCCCGGCGACGTGATCCTGACCCTTGGCGCTGGCGATATCACGCGAACCGGCAATCTCATTCTCGAACTGCTGCCAGCTTCTCTTTCAGCCACGCATCCGCGGCCTCTCACCCGCGGGTCCCGGCCAACCCCCTCCACGGTCGAGATGCCGGGCGCGCCGCATCTCAAGATCATGCGCGACGCCTCGATGTCGATGTACACGACGATGCGCCTCGGCGGTCCCGCGGATTATCTGGTGCGGGCTCCGACGCCGGACGACCTGGCCGTGGCCGTGCGCTGGGCTGCCGACGAAGCAATGCAGGTTACGGTTATCGGCGGCGGCAGCAACCTGTTGGTCGGCGACGAGGGCATCAGGGGTCTGGTCATCGCGGCCCGCACGCCGGGCGAACGCGCCGCCAACCTGCTCGCGGTCGAGGATCGCGACACGATCGTGCGGGTAACGGCCGGCGCC
>JBGTNF010000050.1:0-2996 GCA_041743205.1 Thermomicrobiales bacterium
ATCGGGTACTCGGTCCCGAACGTGCCCTCGAAGCGGGCGAGCGCCTCGTCGAACGACGAATGCATGGCCTCGATCTGGTCCGGCGTGGCGGTGTAGGTGATCTTCTGCGCGGCGGCTGCCATGTAGTCACTCCTGGTCCAGGAACTGGCGAAACCGCGAAACCGGTCTACGCGTACGGGCCAAATATCGCCGAAATCTCGACCCGATTGCCGAACGGGTCCTGGGTGAAGAAGCGCGGTCGGTTGGGAATCGCGTCGGTGTCGTTGGTGGGATAGCCGTTGGTTTCGAGCGTCGCGCGCACGGCCACGGGATCGTCGACCTGAATGCAGATGTGCTGCCCCGGCGAGTTCGGACCGCGATCGTCGGTGTAGAGGTGGATCTCGTCGCCGCTGTCGCCAATCGTGTACCAGACGAAGCGGTCGGTTCCCAACACCTCCGGCGGCGTGATCTCGGTCAGGCCGAGGGTGTCGCCATAGAAGTGCCGACCCTGGTCGTTGCCGCCGCTGGTCATCGGGACGCTCGCGTGCTGCAGTTTCAATGACGCCATTGATTCGTGCTCCTCTCGATCGCGAGGCGATCGTTGGACTATTCGTCGAGACGGCTGGCCGCAATTTTACGACCCAGGCCGCGCATCCGACGCAAAACGCCGGAACCCTTCATGCCGGACAGGGTCGCAGACTTCTGACCAACCGTCACCCCCTCAGCCGGGTTGAGGAGCTCGGGTTTCGATGCCCATGTCCCAACCGGTTGCGTCCGGAGCCGCTTGTGCACTCGACGAGCATCGTTGACTGGCGCGATCACGTCGTCGGCAATCGCTGCGGTGTAGCGTCGAAGTGACCGGGCACGAAAGTTGCCGTTCGCCACGGCTATGTCGATTGACCGAGCGGCGGCTGCGGAAACATCGAGATTCGTTGACAATCCATCTCGATTCAAGGGATGCGTCAGGCCGACTAGATCGCTGACGACGAGGACACCGTCGGCGTGGAAGCGATGACGGGCATCGAACCCGCCGGTCGGCACGACCTCGGTCACGTAGGCATCGAGCGAGAGCCGGGCGATAGAGTCCCGCACCGCCGGCAACGTTTCGATTTCGTCGAGGTACTCGCTGATGTGCCGGGCGCTCGTCATTGCCTCTTCCAGCGACATCGCGACGATGACCGTGATCGAGTCACGGCCCGGGATCACCAGTCCCCAGCCGGGCGAACCCCAAGACGCGGAACGCGTGATCGAAAGGACCTGGTATCCGCTGCCTTCGGGCCCCAGCCGCTCGCGAACGGTCTCCAGATTCGCGGCGTAGCGCCGCTTGCCGATGTGCGTCAGCTCGGTCGGCGGCCAATCGGGTCGCAGGCCGAGAGATTCGGCCAGACGTGGGCTCGCGTCGTCGCCAAGCACCACGAGATCAGCCGGGTACGATGGGCCGTCGACGCACTGCACACCGGCGACGACGCCATCGTCCCAGAGAAAGCCGGTCACCGTTGCGCCGGGCACGATCGAGACGCCATTCGCATCGGCGGCAATCTTGAGCGCATCGAGCAGTTGACCGTGCTCGATGGCGAACCAGCCGTCCGGAACCGGATGGGTGGTTGGAACGCCGACGTTGTCGAGGCGACCAATTCGCCCGATCGGCAGCGCATCGTTAAGATCGGGCGGCAAACCGGTGACGCGGAAATCGGTGCCGCTGACGATGCCGGGGAAGCTCCTGTTTCGGGCCGGCGACATCGCCTGGTCGAGCACTACCACCTCGGCCCGTACATTCCGGAGGAGATTGGCGAGCATCAGGCCGGAAACGCCGGCGCCGACGATCACGATCCGAGGTCGATCGGTGAGCGGCTCGGTCACTCGCCTAATCCGCCAGCGCCTTCAACTGGCGCGTCAGGGCCGGGACGACCTCGAAGAGGTCGCCGACGATCCCGAACGACGCCACCTTGAAGATCGGCGCGTCCGGATCGCGGTTGATGGCCACGATGTAATCCGCGCCCGACATGCCAACGAGGTGCTGGGGGGCGCCGGAGATACCGACGGCGACGTAGAGCTTCGGCGTCACGGTGAACCCCGTCGAGCCGACTTGGTCGCTGTGCGGCCGCCAACCGGCGCCAACCGTGGCGCCGGACGCGCCGACCGCAGCGTGCAATACCTCCGCCAGTTCCTCGACCAGCGCGAAGTTCTCGGCCTTGCCCAAACCGCGACCGCCGGAGACGATCCGTTCCGCTGAGGTCAGCCCTTTGGCGCCCACCCGATGCTCAGTCTTCTCGACCAGCGACACGCGGAGATCGTCCGCGTCGATGGTCACGGCAACCGCCTCGGTCGACGCCGGCGACTGTCCCGATCCAGCCCTGGCAAACGCGCCGGGAGCGACCGTGACCAGCGCCGGACCGGCTTCGAGGAACCGGACCGCCGTTTGCACCCGGCCGCCGAGCACAGCCCGGCTGGCGACAAGGCGCCCGTCGTCAACCGATAATTCGACGGCATCCGGGACGATCGGAAGGTCGAGCCGGGCAGCAACCCGCGCCGCGTAATCGCGGCCCGTGATCGAACTCGGGATCAGCACGGCGAACGGGTCGACCTGGCGGAACAAGGCCACGACCACAGCCGTCCAGGCGCCAGGGAGGAACGGCGCCAGTGCCTCGTGCTCGGCCACGATCACCCGATCGACGCCATGAACTGAGGCGAATTCAGCGGCGATTCCGGTCACCTCGGAACCAGGCACGGCAACCACCACGTCGCCTTTCAGTTCGTCCGCCAACCGCCGAGCGGCGGTGATCAGCTCCAGGCTGACCGCACGGACCTTGCCGTCGCGGTGCTCGCCAATGACGAGGATGACGGGCGAACTCATACCAGCTTCTGCTCCTCCAACCAGCTCACCAGTTCAGCGGCCGCTTGTTCCGCCGGCACGTTCGCCAGGATCGTCCCGGTAACTTCGCGTTCGATCGCGGCTGGATCGGACCAGGCGAGCCGCGCCGGGCGGGTGGGCGTCATGGGATCGACGACCGGGATCG
>JBGTNF010000051.1:0-9780 GCA_041743205.1 Thermomicrobiales bacterium
GTTCCGGTACTTGCCGGTGTCCCCTTTGACGCCCAGCCACAGCCGCTCACCTTCCCACAGGAACCAGACCGGGTTTACCTGTGGCCGGCCGTCCATTCCGATGGTGGCCAGGTGGCCAATCGTTGCGCTCTGGAGAAGGTCAAGGTACCGATCCGGAACATCGCCCTGCGGCATGTCGAACTCTCCTCGATGATGACGATGCTTGCTGGCGCCTTGATTGTCGACAGTGGCGCGTCGTCCCTAAGCTCGGCGCGCGTTCCTCCGCCCGAGCCGGCGCGGTATCCTTGCCCTCACGATCCACTCCGGATCGCGGCGGGCGTGGCGGAATGGCAGACGCTACGGTCTTAAACATCGTTGAGGGAAACCTCGTGCGGGTTCGAATCCCGCCGCCCGCACCTCTCTCCGTACGTCACGGCGCATCGGGCGATGCGGTGACAAGCGGCGTCGCCGGTGCCGGTTCCGGATCCGCCGGGGTGGCCCCGGCGGTCCGCGGCGTCGCGGCGAACGTAGCCGCCGGCATCGAGATCGGCAGCGACGTTGGTTCCGATGCTACGGAAGTCGTCGGGACCAGGGTGGCCGGCGGTCGAACGATGACCACTTCGCCTCCGTCGCCGCCGCCCGCCAGCTGGCCGATCCCCCAGCCAGCCACCAAGGCGAAGACGAGCGCCGCCAGGGTGATGATCGACATCCAGCGTCGCATGTGCGCTCCCTTCTTCGTCCACCCGCCTGAACGCACGCCGTGCCAACCGGCGAAACGTGCCTAGGCTTGATCCGTTGGGTCCTTTGGCGGCGCCGTGGTCGGGCCGTACCCTTCGTAGTAGTAATATCCCATTCCGTCTTTCGAACGCTGCTGGTTGAGCACGATGCCGAGCAGACGCATGCTGCCTTGCTGCAGGGCTTCGGCCGAATGGCGCAAGGCGTCGCGCCGGGTCTGGCCCGAGCGAGCGACCAGGAGCACCGCGTCGGTGTTCCGCCCGACCACCAGGGGATCGCTCACTGCCAGCACCGGCGGCGTGTCGAGGATGATGATGTCGGCCTCGGCGCTCACCCGTTCCAGCAACAGGCGAAACGCGTCGATGCTCAACAGGTCGGCGGGGTTGGGCGGCACGGGCCCACTGGGAATCAGCCACAGGTTCGGCACGGCGACGCGGGTCGCCGCGAGTTGCCAGCGTTCTTCCGGATGCGTCAACAGCCGGGTCAGCCCTTTGTCGTTGGGGATGCTGAAAATCCGGTGTTGCGTCGGCTTGCGAAGATCGGCATCGATCAGGATCGTACGCAGGCCCGCCTGCGCCATGACGACCGCCAGGTTGGCGCTCACCGTACTCTTGCCTTCTCCAGGGCTGGAGCTGGTGATCGCCAGTGTGGCGATCCGCTTGCCCGCCGAGGCGAATTCGAGATTGGCGCGAAGCATCCGGATCGCTTCCGCCGATGGCGACCGCGGTTCGCTGACGACATAGACCTGGTTACCGCCGGGCCGGAGGTTGGGAATCGCCCCGATCGTGGAGAGCAAGGGCGCGTTCGCCAGGTCGAGGTAATCGGAATCGGCCTTGACCGAATTGTCCATGTACTCCAGCAACGCCACGGCGCCGAGAGCAATCAGCAGGCCAACGAAGGCTCCCAGCAATGCGTAGAACGCCACCCGCGGCGCGTACGGCGCCTCCGGTGCCGTGGCGCGATCTGAGACCGTAACCTGCACCCGGGTGGCGGCCACGCCGCCAACCGTCGCCTCCGATTGCTGCTGGACCGACTCGATCAACAGGTCGAGTTGCGCCAGCTCGACATCGATTTCCGAGATACGGTTCTGGGCTTCGGCGTTGCCGTCGTTCTCCGGCACGTCGAGGTCGGCCAGCTCGGTGCGCAGTGTCACGCGCTGCTCTTCGAGTTCGGCCAGCCGGGCCTCGATGTTCGCAACCTGGACCTGGTACTGGTTGGCGTCTTCCTGGTTGACGTAGGCAATGAATTCGGTGGCGATGGTATTGGCGACTTCGGCAGCCAGGTCCGGATCGGGATTCGACACCGATACACGCACCAGCTGGGTGTCCTGAATCGTGCTTGCGGTCACGTCGGCACGGAGCTCGTCGGCCGTGTAAGGCAATCCCAGGGTGTCGATCGTTCCGTTCATGACGTTGTTGTAGGTGATCAGCGATCGGTAGGTTTCCCCAAGTTCCTGGCTGAGCTGAACCGCCTGGACATCGAGCGTTCCCGTTACGGGAGGGTTTATCCGGAGCACAACGCTTGCCGAGTAGAGGGGTTGCTGGCGGTCGCTGACCACGAAGGCGGTTGCCCCGGCGACGATTGGGGCCAACAAAAGCAGCCACCACCACCGGCGCGCGATGCGCACCAGCTGGCGTAAATCCAACTCCACTCAAGACCCCCGATGTGTTAGCACTGTAGCGGCGCATTCGACCCCGGCGCCCCTGTGTGGCCGGGTTTGGTTCGCGACAAGTGTAGGCTGGCGGTCCCGTGCGTGCAGCTTTACGGCCTGATGCATACGGCCCATGACCCCTGCCGAACTACGCCACATCACGGGTTGGACAGCACCATGATTGATCTCCACCTACACGTTTTGCCCGGCATCGACGATGGTTCCGACTCCTCCGGCACGAGCCGGGCGATGTTGGCGCGCCTCGCCGGGATGGGCGTCAGCCAGGCCATCGCCACGCCCCATTTGATGATGCCGCTGCAGGCGCCCTACCAACAACTGGTGGAGGCAACCTACGAGGAACTTGGACCGGTGGCCAGGGATTTGGGCATCGACCTCCACCTGGGGTACGAGCACATGCTCGATCCCGGGCTTGCCAGGCGGCTGGAATCCGGGGAACCCACCACGCTCGCCGGAAGCAGGGCGGTGCTGGTCGAGCTTCCGTTCATCGGCTGGCCCCAGCACGTCGAATCGTCCCTCTTCGCATTGCAGATTGCCGGATACGTTCCGGTGCTGGCCCATCCGGAACGATACCTGGAGGTCCACAAGACCCCGGAATTGGTGATAGCGGCCGGGGAACGAGGCGCAGTGCTGCAACTGACATCCGGCAGCTTCGTGGGCGTCTACGGCAAGTCAGTCGAGCGTTCGGCGCGGCGGCTGCTCGAGCAGGCGATCGAGCACGACGTAAGAGTTGTCCTGGCCTCGGACGCGCACTCCGACGGCGAGCGGTTGGCCAGGGTCCCGGCGGGTTGGGCGTGGATCGGCGCGAATCTCGCCAATGGCCGGGCAATCTTGGAATGGGCGTCCGCGGTGGTTCCCGCCCACCTCCTGGCCGACATACCGGTCCCGCCGTTCAACGCGTGGTTGGCGTCGCGGGAGCCATCGACTTCAGCGGTAGACCTCCCCCTGGAACAACCATCCAGATGGCGACGGTGGCTGCTGGGCCAGGACAGCCGGAGAGGACTGCCCTGAACCCCTGGTCAGTCGTCGGTCTCTGCTTCGGAGACGTCGCCGAACATTGGCGTGAGGATTTGCGGGAAGACGCGACGGCCATACTGTTCGATCGAGATCGCCTGCGTCGGGCAAACCCGGGCTCCAGCAAAGAGTTGCTCGATCGTCGCCTCGGCCTCGTTCTCGAGAACAGCGACCCCGGTTTCCTCGTCCAGCACGTAGATGCCCGGCGCCGCGGTGGTGCATTTGGCATTCGCGATGCATCGCCGAGGATCGATCTTGACCACGACACCGCTTCGATTCGGTTCCGCTGTCGTCATTGCGCACCTTCTTGACTCATGAGCGCCCGGACGAGTCGCGCCCGATCAGTCGCGACCGGCGCCTCGACCATGACGAATCCAGTCGCCCTGGTCCGTCCCCGACCAGCGCTGACCTCGGCGACCCAAAGGTCGAACCTGTCCATGTGATCCGGTTCGAGATGGGTGGCGAACGTCACGCTCTCCGGATTGTACGTGACTCCTGCGAGCAGATAACCGGAGGCCCGGAGCGCGTGCTCGAAACGACCCGCCTCGCCATGTCCGATCGTGACTTCAATCTCGCGCAACGGACGCCGTTCGACAATGCCCGCTCGCTCGATCGCGGCCGAAACACTCGCTCCATACGCCCGGATCAGGCCACCTGAGCCAAGTTTCGTCCCGCCGAAGTAGCGGGTGACCACCGCGACGGTATCGGTGAGATCGCGGCGCTCCAGAACCTCCAGCATGGGAACGCCTGCCGTGCCCGCCGGTTCACCATCATCGTTCGATCGCTGGAGCCGTCCGCTTTCGCCAAGCCGCCAGGCGGTGCAGTGGTGGTTCGCCGCCCAATGGCGAGTCCGCACTTCGGCGACGGCAGCGCGGGCGTCGGATTCCGTCGCCGCCCGGAAGACATCGCAAACGAATCGCGACTTGCGGATGTCGATCTCGATCGCGGCGTTGACGGCGATCGTCCGCGTAATACTTGGCGTCGTCACAGCTCCACCGCGTCCTTTCACGACCAATGTTCCCGGGTTGGGAACCGCGCGACGACTGGTTTCCGTCGCGCGTGCCCGACCGGCGCCAGACCCGCCCTGTACAGAGCCGCGCGACTGCCGGGATAATGAGGCAACGAATCGACCTTTCGGCGCCGGGGCCTATTTCACGATCCCGCCAGCATCTCGAGCATCGCGCGCTCGACCCGGCGGGCCCGACGCATCGTCCGAACGCAGCCAGCGACACGCGCCTTGACCGGCGGCAGGAGCACCGTAGTGGCCACCCCAGCATCCCACGTCGACATCGCGCTCATCGGCGGCGGCATCATGAGCGCCACCCTGGGCATGTTGCTGCGGAGCGTGCGCCCGGACGCCACCATCGCCGTGTTCGAACGCCTGAGCGAGTTGGGCCTGGAAAGTTCCGCCCCGTGGAACAATGCCGGAACCGGGCACGCGGCGCTCTGCGAGTTGCATTACACGCCCCAACGGCCGGACGGCACGATCGACATCGCCAAGGCGCTGGTCGTCAACGAACAGTTCCAACTCTCGCTCCAGTTCTACGCCTGGCTGGTGGAGCAGGGTATCGCCTCCACCCCGCGCTCGTTCATCAACCACGTCCCCCACGTCGGAATCGGGTTTGGGGATCGGGACGTAGTGTTCATGAAGCGCCGGCACGCCGCCCTGCTCACGGAGCCGTCGTTCGCGCACGTCGAGTATGCGGACGACCCCGCGCAAATCGACGAATGGCTACCGTTGGTCATGCGCGGCCGTGAACCCGGTGAGCCGATTGCCGTTACCCGGAGCGACCAGGGCACCGATGTCAATTTCGGCGAACTCTCCCGGATGCTGTTGAACGCCCTTGGCGGAAGCGGTGTCGACATCAACCTGGGTTGCCAGGTGCAAGGCCTGACCCGGCAACCGGATCAGCGCTGGTCGATCGCGGTCGAGGACCTGGCAACCGGCGAGGAGCGGAAGTTGACGTCGGATTTCGTCTTCGTCGGCGCCGGGGGAGCGGCAATATCGCTGCTCCAGAAATCCGGGATCCCGGAAATCCGGGGCTTCGGCGGTTTCCCGGTCAGCGGGCAGTTCCTGCGCTGCACGAATCCCGACCTGATCGCCGAGCATGACGCCAAAGTGTACGGGCGGCCAGCAACGGGAGCCCCGCCAATGACGGCTCCGCACCTCGACACCCGCCTGATCGATGGCCAGCGGGGACTCATGTTCGGTCCCTTCGCCGGGTTCTCGCCCAAATTCCTCAAGCAGGGATCGGCGACCGATCTCGTCCGGTCAGTCCGTCGCGACTCGATCGGCACGATGCTCACGGTCGCCAAGGACGAAGTTCCCCTGACGGCCTACCTCGTGCGGCAGGTGCTTCAATCGATGTCGGACCGGATTGGCCAGCTCCGGACGTTCATGCCATCGGCGACGGAAGGCGACTGGGAACTGATTCAGGCGGGTCAGCGGGTGCAGATCATGCGGCCCACGGCGACCAGGCGGGGCATCCTGCAATTCGGTACGGAAGTCGTGACGGCGGGGGACGGAAGCATTGCCGGTCTGCTCGGGGCCTCGCCCGGCGCCTCCACGGCGACGGCGATCATGCTCGACGTGATCGAGCGCTGCTTCCCCGCTGATTATCGGAATTGGCAACCCCGGCTCCAGGAAATCGTACCTTCGCTGGGCCGTCCCGTGTCCTCAGACCCCGTTCTCTTCGAGCAGGTGCAAACCCGAACCAATCGCCTCCTCGGACTTTCCCAGCCGGTTCTCAACGCCTGAACCCGGCGCTGCGTCTCGACGCGGCGATCGAATTGAACGGGCAGTCGACGCCGCAGGCGTGAGGATCGTTCACGTTCTTTCCATGTCGAACGCCTCTGCAGGCCAGGCCAGGCTCTCGCCCGTGACGTGTCGAAGCCGAAACGGTGTCCATGACCGGCTTCGGAGCCGCTGCCCGCCACCTACCAACCAGATATCACCTATCAATACAACGATGAACACGCCACTGGAAGAGTACCAGTGGCGTGTTCGTTGTGACCAGCGGGCGGATCGGCAGCGTCGGCAGCGTCGCGTGTTGCAGCGGCCAGTTGCCTCGAGCCTGGTCATGGGTATATAGTACTATTTATTGGGACGCCTTATGCATGGTCCCACTGGACCGGTTCAGGACCCAGCCGCATGATCGTCAACGACCCTGTGACCAACCAACACGGAGCGCCGCGACCGGCCGTCGCGAGCAGGCCGGAGGACGCATCGCTTCTGCAGCGCCCACGGTGGTTTCGGCGGCCTTCCCGCCTTATTCCTCTCGGTCTGCTGATCGTGGTCCTGGTTTCGGCGGCGGTCGTCGGCTATCGCACCATGGCCGCGTTCGATACCGTGCAAGCGTTGAGCACCCCACCGCCCGAGGTGAGCGGCGCCCTGCTCGGCGGTGGGGACGACATGATGATCGACACCGGCCCGGCCCAGGAAGCCGTTCGCCAGCGCCAGCAGCAGGACCAGGGACAGGGCCAAACGGCACATCAGTCCCCGATCGAATCGGGCGTCGCCGCCAGAGAGGTGGAATCGACGGCGGCCGCGAGCCCGGTCTTCGCGCCCGGAGAGACTGGAGAGACCGGGGAGGCACATTCGACCAGCGGGTATGTTGCCGACGAAGCCCGGTTGCAGCCGACATCGGCGCCGCACATGGCTGCACCAGGGACGTCGCCGGAGCAATTCGATCCGGCCACCGCGCCGTCGGCTCCGGTGGGCGACGCAGGCCGCAACGGTGGCTCCACCTTCCTGTTGATGGGCGTGGATGCCAGAACCGGCGAAGCGATCGATGTCGGCGTGCGGCCCGACGCCCTGGCCGTGCTCCACCTCGATAACGACGGATCGTGCCGGATGCTGGCGATTCCGCGAGACAGCCGGGCCACCCTCCCCGGCTACGGGACCAGCAAGATCAACCACGCCCTGGCGGTTGGCGGCATCCCGTACGAAATCCAGGTTGTCGAGGAATACCTCGGGATCGAGATCGATCACTACGGACTGGTGGACTTTGCGGGCATCACGCAGATCGTCGACAGCGTCGGCGGCATCGAGGTCGACAATCCGGACGCGTTCGCGGTTGGCGACCAGACCTTCGCGGCCGGTCCGATCGCACTCGATGGCGAGCGGGCCCTGGCGTATGCGCGCTACCGGGGCGGTTCCGACGGCGACTTCGGCCGCATCGAGAAACAGCAGCAGGTGATGCGCGCCGTGCTCGACCGGGCGACGGACGTCAACCTCGTCACGTTCGTGCCTAGTTCGTTTTCGCTCCTCGCCGACCACATCCGCACCGATGTCGGGCCAACGACGATCGTGGACCTTGGGGCCGATTACCTCGACACCTGCACCGCGTCGTCGCTCGAAACCCGCACGATCCCGGGCGACGTCGCAACCCTGCACGACGACCTGTTGCAGGCGCCGCTCTCGTTCGTCGTCTCGGACGCGACCGCCATTCGCGACAGCGTCGACTGGCTCTATGGCGAGCGGTGACTGGCTGGCACGACGCCAATGGCAGCAGTATAGTGGCCAGATTCTCCATCTTGTGCAGCGCGGCGGTTGACCGCATCCTTCGCTGTGCGCGACGCCCGGCTCCCCCCACCATCGGTTACTGAACCCTCCATAGGTCCTACGCCAACGTACCCCCGCCGATAGCGAAACCTGCCCACGGAAACGCGCTTTCGCATGGAAACGCCCGTGGTAGGCTCTTTGTGTGGTCAGGAAGTGGCTGGCGCTCGGGAACGCAGGCTCCTTGCCGGGGGCAAGTTCGCTCATCACCACTGACTCGCATGGGCGAGTCGCCGGCACGCAGGCATGTCAATTGACGGGATTGCTCGATCGGTTCAACGTCGTCGAGCAGGGGAATCCACACACGTCGCGCAGCGCCCGGATACGAATCCACGCGTCGAACCGAACGATCGAGGCAGCCCGGCGAGGTACTACGCCAGAACTCGCTGTTGTCGACGTCTTTGGCCGCGCTCCAGCTTGCTTGACGGTTAACAGGGGTCGACACGCACCACGAAACGTGCGTGTCGAGGGACTCAGGGGGAGGGTCGGAACCATGGCGCTTGATCAACGCGGCCCAGGCCGTGAGCGCACCATCACACATGACCGTCTCTTGCCGGGCAAGACGGGTTTTAGTAGCGACATGAATGGATGTCGCTCATGAGCGCCAACCGCGAAACACAGGTTGCCACTTACGTTACGGCCGTTTCGGGTTTCGATCACATTGAACGTGCCGGCCGGCAGGGTGGCTGGGACGTTCCGCGGCCAGCGCTCACGCTGGTCGATTCCAACGATCGCGAAGTTCCGTTGCTCACGCCGCCGAGCCGCGCCTATGTGTTCGCCAAGCGCAGTCTCGACATCGTTGGGTCGTTGATGCTCCTGATCGCGCTCGCGCCGCTCTTCCTCATCCTGGCGATCGCGGTGAAGCGGTCCTCGCCAGGCGGGATCTTCTTCGTGCAGACCCGGGTGGGCAGGGAAATGCAGCCGTTCCGCTGCCTCAAGTTCCGCACGATGGTGGACAACGCCGAACTTATCCTGCTCGAGAATCCGCAATTGCGGGACGCGATGGCCGTGACCTGGAAGATCCCGGACGACCCCCGGATCACGCGCCTCGGGCGAACCCTGCGCAAGACCAGCCTGGACGAATTGCCGCAGCTGTGGAACGTGTTGAAAGGCGAAATGAGCCTGATCGGCCCGCGACCGTACATGCCGAAGGAGCTCGAGGGCGAGTTCGGCTGGCACGCGCGGCGAATCACGGCGGTCCGGCCCGGCATCACCGGGTTGTGGCAGGTGTCGGGCCGCTCGCACCTGGGCCCGGCCCAACGCATCGCCCTCGACGAAACCTACGTGGCGCGGGTCGATTCGCGGACCGACGCTCGTATCCTGATCCGCACGGTCAAGATGGTGCTTATCAATCACGGCGCGTTCTGACGCACCCTTTCGAACCCAACCAATCAACGGCCGGGACCTCAACGCATGGTGCATAACGCCAACTTCCACGCCGATCAACGACGTGAACCGATTCCGGGGAACCTGCCGCCCGGCGCCCGTGTGCTCATCGTCGGCATCAATTACTGGCCGGAGGAAACGGGCGTCGCGCCGTACACCACGGGCCTGGCCGAGCACCTCCAGGCCAGCGGCGCCGAGGTATCGGTGCTGACCAGCATGCCGCATTACCCGGAATGGACCGTGCCGGCGCCATACGCCGGTCGCCTGCGATCGACCGAAACCCGCAACGGCGTCACGGTCCGCCGGTTCCGCACCTACGTTCCGCGAAACCAGGACGCATTGCGCCGGATCGGATACGAGGCGGGATTCCTGGCCAACGGGTGCGTCGCGCCCGGCGTCGAACGACCGGACGCGATCATCGGCGTCGTGCCCAGCC
>JBGTNF010000052.1:0-18008 GCA_041743205.1 Thermomicrobiales bacterium
GCCCTGGGCGTCGATCTCGCCTGGATCGCCGTCGCAGCGCGTGGATGGTACGGCCGTGACGGCGGCGACCGGCGGCGCCTCGGGCGCCTGGGTCGGAACGAAGGCGGGCGGTTGCAGTTGGGCCGTGGGCTGAGGCGTGACCTGGGTCGTCATCGTCACCAGTGACGATTCGACGTACTGGCCGACGACCAGGCCGTCGGTTGTCGCGGCGTAGTAGCGGGTCGGCTGGCCATCGACGGCCTGGTCGACGTAGATGGTCAGCTCAACGTTCTGGACGACGATGACATTGACCTCAACCAGCGTCTGAATGTCGATATCGACGTTGACCTGGTTGAACACGTACGTCGTGTTCTCCACCTCGATCGTTGGCGGCAACTCGGCCGGCGGTGCTGGATTGGTCGACGCCACCGGCACGTACTGGCCAATTGCTTCCCCGGTGTTGGCCACGCAGTAGAGCACCGGAGCGGCCCCGACGAACTCACGTTCGGCGTAGATCGTGACCTCGACGTTGTCGATGGTCACGATGTCGATCTGGACCAGCGTCTGGATGTCGATGTCCACGTCGACCTGGGTGAACACGTAGCTGGCGTTTTGCACATCGACCTGGGCCGGCAAACCGGCGGCTTCGGCGGAATCGCCGGCATCCGGCGCAACGGCGGCGGCTTCCGTCGGCGCCGGCGACGTGGCGGCCGGCTCTTCCGTGGGATCGACGGGGGGAATCTCCGTGACCTGGTCGACGGGGGCGACTGCGGGCGCGTCCGTTGCCGGGACTTCGGTTGGCGGGACTTCAGTGGCAGGAACCTCAGTCGGCGGGATGTCGGTGGCGGGAATCTCGGTAGCCGGTATCTCAGTCGGTGGGACCTCCGTGGCTGGTATCTCAGTCGGTGGAACCACAGTCGGTGGAACCACAGTCGGCGGGACCTCCGTGGCTGGTATCTCGGTTGGTGGCGCTTCGGTCGGTGGAACCTCGGTCGCTGGCGCTTCGGTGGGTTGCTGGATCGGGTCGGATTCCCCTGCGAACTGGTACAGGCGTCCGCCGGCGCGCACGAACCGATCGACCGTTTCGGCGTTGTCCGTTGGCCCGGAGCCGTAAACGGGATACGGACCGGCGCAGCCGAGTTTGGCGAGCGTGCCGGGATCGATCGCGTCGGTCACGTCTCCGACGAACGAGAAGAGCGTGCCGTCGAAGGCCAGCGAGTCGGTGAGGGAAACCGGCCGGCCATCGTCACGAGCGATCACGAACCGCAGCAGGCCGTTGGCATCCTCGATGAACAGTTCGGGAGCCGGTTGTGGCGCGTCGATGTCCGCGTACACCGTTTGGCCGTTGCTGTCGCCGACCTGCGCCAGCGTGTCCGGACCAAGGTTGGCTTCGATACCGGCGAAGATGTAGGTTACGTCGCCCGCGTTCAATTGGCCAATCTCGGCGGCTTCGGTTGGGCAGGCCACGTTCGGGCTCGGGAGCCGCTCGGGCAGATACCGCGCCAGGGCGCCGTCGCCGGTGGCATCGGCCACGAAGACGGCGTCGAATGGGCCATCCGCCGTAACCGCGTACACCTCGAACACGTCGTTCGAACCAACCGACGTCAGGGACTCCGTGGTCAACGGAACCGTGCGATCGAAGAGGTAGCGATCGTCGCCCAACCCGAACTCGCGCGGCAACCCCTCAGTTTGTCCCCCGTCGCCAAGGTTGGCGGCCGGCGCATCACCCGTATCGGCGCCGGCTGGCGTCGAATCCTCGCTCGGCTCGATCAGCGGCGGCGTGCCCTCGTCGAGTTGCGCCCGCGTCCGGTTTTCCGCGGGCACGGAACCCGGCGCAGCCCCCAGGCCGGGACTCGTCAGCAACGTCACGAGCAGGGTGAGAACCAGGCCGGCTTTGACCGTTCGTGCGTGCATGCGAGCGTCCTCTTCTCAGCGGCTCACCGCTTCCGGATTGGCGGTTCGGCTGCTGCGTGATGGCGAAGGACCGGCGGGACGTATGCGTGTCGTGGCTGGTTGCACTGACTAAAACGAGACCGGGTTCAATTGGTTCACACTGTACTTATCCTACACGCATCCGTAGACTGAAAGAAATCGAGCATAGCCCATTCGAAAGAACGTCCGAAACAACGTCATGGTGAAGACGGGGAGTAGACTCATGCGAGCGTCCATCCAGTTCCGAAACTGGCTTTCCCGAACCGTCATCGTCGCGCTGATGTTCTCGCTTCTTGCCACCGGCTTCGGATTCGCGACGCCTGACCGGGCGGCGGCCCAGGCGGAAGCCGGCACGCAGGTCAACGTCGAACTGATCCTGGATTCATCCGGTTCGATGGCCGATGTCACCAACACCGGCGAGCCCCGGATCGACGCCGCCAAGCGCGTGCTCAACGATGTGATCGAGGCGATTCCCGATGACCGGCCCGAGGTCAACGTTGGCTTTCGCGTCTTCGGGCATCTCGGCAACAACACCGAATCGGGCCGGGCCGAAAGTTGCCAGTCATCCGACTTGACCGTGCCGATCGACGGCGTCAACAAGGACGCGCTGCGCGGCGAGGTGGCCGATTACGCGCCGGTCGGCTGGACCCCGATCGGACTGTCGCTGGAACGGGCCGCGGCCGATTTTCCCGCCGCCTCCGACGAAGTGGTGAACGCCGCCATTCTCGTGACCGACGGCCTGGAAACCTGCGACACCGATCCCTGCGCCATCGCCACCGCGCTTAAGGCCAGCGAGGCAGCGGTCACCGTCTACGTCGTGGGCCTGGGGCTGACCGAGGAAGACTTGCGCATCACCAGTTGCATCGCCGAAAACACCGGCGGCCAGATCGTGGGCGCCCAGAACGCCGAAGAATTGTCGGCGGCGTTGTTCACCTTCCTCGAAGAATTGCAGGTCGTCATCACCACCGGGTTCCTCGAAATCGAATCCATCGGCGGTCTCTACCCGTTCGCTGACGTCTCCTGCGAGGGGCAGGGCGCGACCGACAGCGATCCCGAGGGCAGCGAATCGTTCACCTTCACCTTCACCGAGGAAACGAACCGGGTCGAGGCGCCGGTCGGCGTGTGCGACGTGGACTGGGCCAACCCGAGCGGCGAGGTGACGGCGATCCGCGTCAACATCGAACCGGACCGCACGACGTTCATTCGCGGCTCGCTGCTCAAGTTCCCCAATGGTGCTGGTGAGATCTACACGCTCAAGGCCCAGGATGGCACGGTGATCTGGCAGGACCAGATCGAACAGGGCGATTTCGTGTGGGTGCTGCCCGGCATCTACACCTGCGACTTGCTGGAGCTCGTCGGCGATCCGATCCTGCTCTCGTTCACAGTGCAGACGTTGCCCGGTTCGGCTACCCAGGTCGAAATCTTCACCGCGCCGTAGCGTGGAGAACAGGTTGACTGCAAACCGCTATTCGTACGGTTGCGGAGCTTGTCTCGAACGGAGCCGCCCGTGGTGGGCAGAGACAAGCTCCGCCTCTCCCAGTCACCTCAACGTTCGCGTGAGAACGCGCCGTCCGTCGCTTGCTACTGAATGACCGACGGAACGGCCCTCCACCTTGGGAGGGCCGTTCCGTCGGTCATTGGATTTTGGAGCCGGCTACCGTAACGCCGCCAATACGGCGGCGTCGGGCACGATCGGTTCGCGCCCATCGGCGACCGCCCGCTGCGGCGAAATCGAGGCGATCTGCATGAGCTCGATCGAGTTGCCGTCGGGATCGGTGATCCACGCCTGCTGGTTGGCGTCCAGGCCAACTGAGACCTCGCGATCGATCGTCACGCCGGCGGTGCGGAAACGCTCGACATCGGCCGCGATGTCGTCGGTCATCAGGCACAGGTGGCGGAAGCTGGTCGCGCCCTTGCCGGCGCGCGTCGATGCTGCCGGGCCGTTCGGGAACAGCTCGATGAAACGGTCGCCGCCAACGTGCAGGTAAACCAGCATCGTGGAGCCGTCGTCGCGCTTCAGGCGGAACGATTCCGGCAGCCCGAGTTTTCCGTAGAAGGCAATCGACGTCTCGAGATCGGCACAGGCGAGCGCGGTGTGGGCTAGATCGGTAATGGCCATCGGCGTGGAATCCTTCCGGGATGAGCGAACGCAGGTCGTCGTTCGGGCATTCTCCGTCTCGCCTGGCCGTTTGTCACGCTGATCGCGCCCGTTCGCCCCTGCTGCTGCGTCAGTCCAGCGCCTCGTCGGCGTTGGTTTCGGTGAACCATTCATCCCAGAGCGCCTGCAGATCCTGGCCCGAACTCGCTTCGAAGGCGGCCATCAGGTCGGCCGGTTCGGCGACGAGGAAGGAATACTCGCCGATGTAGGTTTGGAGCGCCTCGAAGAACGCTTCGTCGCCGATTTCGAGCCGGATCGCCTCGAATCCAAGGGGAGACTTGGTGTAGGCGGCGAAAACATAATCGCGGCCGCTAGGGAAGTCGTCGGTCGGCTGGTCGACCTCGACATCGCCATTGGCGCCGACGATCCGCTCGAACGGCGTCCGGATGAAGTCGTTCATGACGTCCTCAGCTACCGCTTCGCCGTAGAACTCCTCGAAGTATACCTGGGCGGAAAGGTAATTGGTGATGCCTTCGTCGATGAACGCGTGATCGTATTGGTTGTTGCCGACCAGGCCGTAGAACCACTGGTGCACCATTTCGTGGGCCACCGTGAAATCCAGGTCGTTGGGAGTTTCGAGATTGGTGTTGCCGGTGTAGTAATCGAGCCCCATGTAGATCAGGCCGGGGAACTCGCAGCCGGCGGCACCATGCATGTCGACCGGCATCAGGTCGATTTCGCGATATGGATACGGAGCCAGCAGTTCGTCGAAGACCGCCAGCGATTGCGTGGCGTACTCCAGCACCGCTTCGCCGGCGCGTTCCTGGCCAGGGTTGAACCAGGAGTTGACCGTGACGCCGTCGACGTCGGCGGTCGCCAGCTCGAAGTCCGCATCGGCCACGATCGTGAAATCGCGCACCGGTCCCGAGGTGAAGCGGCGTTCGACCATCCCGGGTCCGGCGGCGTCGGTTTCGCCGAACTCGATCCCGGTCGTGGCCAGGCGCCAATCTTGTTCGGTGTGGATCGTGACGTCGTACAGGGCGGTGTCGGAGAAGATGGCGTCGCCGTTCTCGCTTGGCGGATCGAGCATCCAGCCGTCGCTCGGGTCGCGCCCGGCGATCACCGGGTACCAGTGGGCGAGGGCCCACGAACCGGATTCCCTGTCGTAGCCGAAGATTCCGTAGTGGGCGATCGAGTCGATCGGCAGGGAGGACACGAAATCCATGGCGATGTCCGCCGTCTCGCCCACGGCCAACGGTTCCGCGAACGGGACGGAGAGGACCGAGTCATCGACCGACAACGTACCCTCGACTGCCTCGCCATCGACCGTGACGTCGCTCACCAGTTGGGCGTCGTTCTCAGCATCCGGTCCGTTGGCGTAAAGGCGGAAGGGCAACGCGTCGAGCGGCTCCCCGGTGGTGTTGACGTACGTCAGGTCCAGGCTCCCGGTTACGGTTGGGACATCGCCCGCCTCGGCCGGTTGCTCCAGCGTGGCCATCATCTCGTAACGGGGCAGGTTGGCCGGCATCGTGGCCCGGATCGAGTCGCTCAGCTCCGGGCGGATCGCCGCCAAAATCCATTGCTCGGTGTAGTCGCTGGCGCTTTCGGACGCCGGGCTGGCCGTTTCGGTGCGCGGCGCATGGCCCTGCTGGGCGGCTGCGGGAAGAATCATGGCAGCGAGGAGCAGGGCGACAAAAGCGAGGATGGCGCCGCTGCGAACTGGCGAGCGATGCGTGGGCATGGTCGAACTGAGCGGGAACATCGATGCTCCTATACTGGCGCGGACGCGTTCGTCTTTCGGCATTGTACGTGGGGAAGCTGAATGGTCGATGAATCCACGCCCAGGCCCGCCGATTTGCTCCTCATATCCGGATTGGAGCTTGACCGCATCGTCAGCCACCTTCGACAGGCGTTGCCCAATGAAGGCGTTGGCCTGATCGGCAGCGAACGGATCGAACGGGACGGTCAGGCAATTGCCAGGGCACGGCAGTTCTATCCTGGTTCGAATGTGCGGGCCTCGCGGACGCGCTACGAAATGGATGGCCTCGAACTCATCGCCGCCCTGCGCGACATCGACCGGCGGGATCTTTCGCTTGGGGCCATCGTCCATTCCCATCCAGTTGGCCCGGCCACCCCATCGGAGACGGACATCGCCGAGTTCCACTATCCAGAAGCGCTGCTCGTGATAGCCTCATTCGCGAGTCCGAACGTGGACGTGTGCGCCTGGAAACTGGAGACGGACCACGGTTCGTGGCGGCCGCGCCCGGTCCCGATCCAGCGATGTCCCGATTGACGGCGCGCTCCGGGAATTGCGAACACTGGCACACTTCGGGAATAATCATCGCCAAAGCCGACCCCCAACCATGGTCCGTGCACCATGGGAGCCGACGAGGCGTCCGTGGTTCCGGCGGTTTGGGCAGGGTCGTCGTTCAGGCAACCGGCTGGTTTCGTCCGCCGTCACGAAATGGATGTTCATGTCGATTCACGCCGCCTGTTTTGCATCGTACCGGGACGCCAGCGGAGGGGATGCGCCCCTGGACACGAAAGCCGACCCGGCGCCACAGCCGAACGACGGCGCTGCCGTTACGTCCGTGAAGGAGCACGGCCGCTCGGTCGATGCCGTGATGGCGGCGTTGGCGTCCGTGCCCGTCGACCTTGCACGGTTGATCGACGGCAAATCGATCGAGGAGCTCACACGCCCGGCTCAGGACGGCGGATGGGGCCTGGTGGAAATCCTGCCGCACTTCCGCGATTGGGAGGAAATCACCGACCAGCGCGTCAGCGCGATCCTGGCTGAGGACGAACCGGGCCTCGAGGAGTACGACGATTCGTTGTGGGCGATCGAGCACGGCTACCGCGACCAGGACACGCGCGCGGCGTTCGAGGAGTTCGCCGCGCGCCGCGCCGTGCTCGTCGAGCGGTTAGGGGCGTTGGAGGCTGAGGACTGGAACCGGGTTGGCGTGCTGCCCAAGCGCGGTCGGGTGACGCTCCACTGGCTGCTCGACGGCATATGTACGCATGACGCCAGGCACGTTGTGCAGGCAAGGGACGTTCTCGCCTAAAATGGGATGGCCAAACTGGCCTCCGTTGGGCCGCCGGCAGTCCGGCGCGATTCGTGAAACGTCGAGTCTCGACATGATGCACACAGAAAAGGGCGGCCAGTCATGAGGAGCGCGACCAGCTTCATCGACGTCAATGCGCCGGTCAGTGACGAGATGCGTCGCCAGATCGTGGCCTCGGACAACAATGCGCTCATCATCCGGCTGCTGTTCACCGTCAATCACCTGTCCCGCTGGCTGACCCCGATCCACGACGCCAACCGCCTGGAACGATCCGTGTATCGTGGCGAACCCACAGCCAAGGACCTCGTGATCGGGATGCGGAACGAAGAGGAGCGGGTGTACCCCAACCTCTACGCGATCGCGACCCAGGCCAGCGCCGACCTCGACAAGGTCCCGGCCTGGCGACAGGACGCCGCCGCGAGCGCCAGGGACGAAACCACCGCCACGATCGTGCTTATGGCGCAGTTCCGGCGCCTCCGCCAGGGAACGTGCTCGTTGCTTCGCAGTGCGCCGGATGACGCCTGGTCGCTCAAGGGGACCAGCCGCCGCGAACGAAACGTGACCATTCGGCAACTGGCCGAACAGCTCGCCATTCACGATTATCGCTATTTGCGCGCGCTCGATGAAACGCTGGATCAGGTGGGCGCGCGCGAGGGTCTGGCCGAAATCCAGAAAACGCATCTCGACGAATTGTTGAAGCTGGTGCCGGAGACCCTGCACCTTTGATCCGGCCCGTCCGATCCCGGCCAGGAATCGCTGCGATCGGGCGCCTCGACCACGATTGGACCGCCAATAGATGAGTTCCCTCTCCTCCCATGATTCGGGCGGCCCGGGCGGCCCGGGCGGCAATGCGCCGGACCAGAAGCGAAGCGCCTCGGGACTCAACCCGACCGAGGTCGTCGAAGCGTTGGGCCGCGAATTCTTCATGGCGATCGATGCGCGCGATCCGCGCCGCCTGCGCCACACGCTCGCCGCCAACGCCACGTTCCGGGCCCATCCCCATTCCGCGCCGATCCGGCCCGCCGACGAAATCGTCGCCTATTTCGGCACCGTGGTGTCGTCGTACCCCAATGCCCATTGGGACGTCACGGACGTGATTGCCGGGCCCGACCGCGCCGCCGTGCAGTACATCATCCGCGAGTATTCCGCGCGGCAGAACCGCGAGCTGATCAGTGAGCAGGTCGCCATGATCCGGGTAACCGGCGGCAAAATCGTCACCGTGGTTGGGTATTACGACACCATCGAGTTCCAGCGCGTTTTCTGGGACGCCGGGAATTAGCGTGCATCCGGGAACGACCTCGATCGAATCGGGCTCCGGAATCGAACGCCGGCTGCGGCAATTGTGAAATTTCAGGCAAAAATAGGTACACTTGTGAATAGGCGCACGATGACTGATCTTGCTTTCAGTGGTCGCCTGTGCGGGGATTCCGCGTCCCACCCGTGCGCCCGTCGTGAAAAATGATCGCCATGCAAGGAAGCATGGTCCTGCCAGCACGTAGCCGCCGCCGCGCCATCCGAAGCAGCGCACTCGCGAACGGGTCCCGCCCGGCCGCGACATCAGCCTGACGCGGCAAGAACCAATCGGGGTACACATGATCCTCAAGGAGCCCGGCCAGACCAAGTCCCGATCCAATGGATCGAACGGTCATCAACCCGACCTTTCCCCTTCCGTCCCCCCCCAGCTCTACCAGCCGAACGGAGCGCCATCGCGCATGGGTGGAGTCCTTCTGGAGCCGTCTCCGGCATCAGCGATCTTCGACAGCAACATTCAGCAACAAATACCCGACATCGTCATCCGGCGCCTCCCCATCTACGTCCGCACGCTCCGCGCCCTCACCGACGCCAACGTCCGCTCCGTCTCTTCAGAAGAACTTGCTGACCTGATCGGCGTCACCGCCGCCCAGATTCGCCGCGATCTCTCATATTTCGGCAAGTTCGGCAAGCAGGGCAAGGGTTACGACACGCATTTCCTGGCCCAAACCATCGCCCATATCCTGCGGCTCGACCGGCAGTGGCCGGTCGCCCTGGTGGGGCTCGGCAACCTCGGCCGCGCCATCGCCAACTACCGGGGCTTCACGCCCTCGTCGTTCTCGATCGTCGCGGTCTTCGACCGCAGTCCCCGCAACGTCGGCAACGTCGTCAACGACATGGAAATTTTGCACGACAACCATCTGACCGACACGATCGTGCGGGAGCGGATCCGGATCGGGATCATCGCCACCCCGAAATCCTACGCGCAGGATATTGCCGACCGGATGGTCGACGGCGGCGTCGAAGCCATCCTCAACTACGCGCCGATGATCCTGAAAGTGCCGGAAACGGTAACCGTGCGCGAGATCGACCCGGTCAGCGCGCTGCAGAGCATGACGTACTACATCTCGGAGCGCGGCGCGGCCTCGTAAACGATGATGCACAGCGGCGAGCAGCGCCTTTGACGTCATTCCGTCGGGCAGCGAAGCGAGGCGCCAGCGACCAGAGGGATCTCTCCGTCGTCGTTTGCAGCGTCCCCTGTTCGCTGCGGCGAAGAGATTCCTCCACTCGCCTGCGGCTCGTTGCGGAATGACGTACAAGCGCTGCGCGCGGTTTCCGGGCGCGATTTGCGGAATGGGCATCGCCTGTCTCGGAGGGAAACCCATCTGGTCGCCGGAGGCGGTTTCCGCCGCCCCTGACTCGTTACATGGATTGCGAAAAATGCACGGCGCCGGTACCATCGGCGCCGTGCAAGCGTTTTAAACGGGGTCGGCCCCTAATGAAAGTGATGGATGAAATGACGATGGAATATGGGTCGGTCACGGGTATTGCCAAGCCGGTTTCCCGGCTCGTGCAGGGCACGATTCCCCTGACCGAGGACGATGTGCCGGGCAGCCTGGCGCTGCTCGACGCCGTCTTCGAGCACGGCTGCCGCACGTTCGACACCGCCCACGGTTACGGCGGGGGAGCCTGTGAGCGGGTGCTCGGCCAGTGGGTCAACAGCCGGGGCGTGCGCGACGAGATCGTGATCCTGGACAAGGGCGCGCATCCCTATGATGGCCGCGTTCGCGTCACGCCGGAAGACATCACAACCGATCTCCACGAGTCGCTCCAGCGGATGAACCTGGACGACGTCGATCTTTACGTGCTGCATCGCGACAACCCCGATGTCCCGGTTGGACCGATCGTCGAGGTCCTGAACGAGCACAAACGGGCCGGGAAGTTCAGGGAGTTCGGCGGATCCAACTGGTCGACGGCGCGGATCGCCGAGGCGAACGCCTACGCTGCCGAACGTGGCCTCGACCCGTTCACGATCAGCAGTCCCAACTTCAGCCTTGCGGTCCAAGCCAAGCCGCCCTGGGAGGGGTGCCTGAGCATTTCCGGGCCGGCCGGCGAGGCGGAGCGTGCCTGGTACGTGGAAGCCGGGATCCCGATCTTCCCGTGGTCGAGCCTGGCCGGCGGATTCTTCTCCGGACGCTTCCGGCGCGACAACCTCGGCTCGTTCGAATCGTACTTCGACAAGCTCTGCGTGGAGTCGTATTGCACCGAGGAGAACTTCCAGCGGCTCGACCGCGTCGAGGAGGTGGGCGCCCGCTACGGCCTCTCGATTCCCCAGGTGGCGATGGCCTACATCATGAGCCAGCCGATCGATGTCTTCGCGCTGGTCGGCTGCCGCACCGGCGACGAGTTCGCGATGAACACCGCCGTCCTCGGGCAAAAGTTGACTGGCGACGAACTCGCCTGGGTCGACCTGCGATCAGCCGAACGGCCGTGGTAGGGACGGACCTGGATCTACGTCGAGACGGGAGGCCACGCGGGGCGGCCCCGCTGGATATCCCCTACGATTGGCCTTGCGACTTCGTAGGGGCCGGCCCGTGTGCCGGCCCGAATGCGGGCCACGACACCCATCAATACGCCAGCAAGCTGTGCACCGGGTAGCCCCGTGTGTGTGTGCGGCCGTTGAGGGCCGTCAATTCGGCGAGCACGCTGATCCCGGCGATCTCGCCGCCGAGTCGCTCGACGAGCTTGATCGTCGCCTCCAGCGTGCCGCCGGTCGCCAGCAGGTCGTCCACGATCAGCACGCGTTCGCCGGTGTCGATCGCGTCGGCGTGAATCTGGAGTTCGTTCGTGCCGTATTCGAGCGCGTACCGCTCCACCAGCGTGGCGCTCGGCAGTTTCCCCGGTTTCCGCACCGGAACCACGCCCGCGCCGAGCGTGTAGGCGATTGGCGTGCCGAAGATGAAGCCCCGGCTTTCGATCACCACGACCTTGTGGATATCCGCGAACGGCGCCGCCATCGCGTCGATCGTGGTCCGGAACAGCGGGCCGTCCGCCAGCAGGGTCGTGATGTCGCGGAAGAGGATGCCTTGGATGGGGAAGTCCGGCACATCGCGGATGTGCGGCTTCAGGAGGTCGCTGAGGGCTTGACTCGTCGTGTGGGTGTCGGTCATGCGGGTTCCTGTCCGGAAAGCGGTCGACTGCGCGCGGGCAAGGCGCCGCGAAGAGTGTACCGGGATTCCGGACAGGAATGGCCGCCAGGGCCACCTTTGCGGCCCTGGTGGCCCTGGCGGCGGTTCAGGTCCAGCGCAGGAAGTCGGAAGCAACCCAGCCGGTCGTGTTTGCCTGGTTGAAGAACCGCACGATGACCCACACGTAGCCGTTCGCTTCCTGGGGCATCTGCGATGTGATCTCGCCGGTGGCCCCGGTTGGGACGGTCGCGATGACCGCGCCGCCGAGCCCCGCGGAGGAGCGGACCCGCAGTGGCCCATCCGCGACCTCGATCAGGGGCTGGCCGGCGCCCGGTCCGGTCGTGATGACGGACGATGCGATCCAGCCGCTCGTTCCGGCAATGGCGACCTGATACCAGGTGTATCCGTTCGCGTTCTCCGGTCCACCCCGGATCGTGCCTTCGGTCCCATTGGCCAGTGTCCGCACTACGCCGTAGCCCGTTCCCGGGCCATTGCGGAGGTTCGCCGCCCCGCCGGTCGCGGTCTCGACGCGGATGACCGTGCCGATCGGCAGGCCGCCCGTGCTGGGCGGCGACAGGAACTGGTTGGCGACGAAGCCCTCGACGCCGGACGATTCGACCCGGACCTTGCTCCAGGAATAACCGTCGACGTTCCCCGCCGAAGCCAGGAGGAGCACGGAGGTTCCAATGCCGAGGCTGCCAACGACGCGGAACCCAAGGCCCGCGCCGGAACGAAGCCGCACGCCATTGGCGTTGATGACCCGGTACGCGGTCGATGTGGCGACCGCGGTGGACACTGCGCCCGACGCGCAGGTTACGGCGACCGCGCTGGCGGCGCCGGCAAGGAAACGGCGACGTGTGATGGTGGAACGTGAAACCATGAGACCACTCCTTCGAGCCTGATGTCCCTGGTTGAGCATCCCCAGCATTCCCTCCCGGAACAGGCGGCGTTCATTCGATTCCGGCTTGCTTACCCTGCTCCTGAAACGAGAGGCCGTTTCGTTCGGTTTCTCTCCCCGGCTGCTACGATGCGAACGGGTCCCGTTCATTCCAATCTCGAAGGACCGCGGCCGCATTGGTCGAAGGCCACACGTTTGGCGGAGGAATGCATGAAGGCAGCGTTCTACACAAGATATGGACCTCCGGAAGTACTCAGCATCACGAATGTGCCTACTCCGTCACCCAAGACTGACGACGTGTTGGTCAGGATTTACGCGACGACGGTGAACCGGACTGATTGCGGCTTCCTCCGGGGCGTGCCACGCATCGTCCGCCTGTTTTCCGGTCTCCGCGTTCCCCGGCACACGATTCTCGGCAACGAGTTCGCCGGCCAGGTCGAAGCGATCGGCGAACGTGTCCGGTCGTTCCAGGTGGGCGATCGTGTCTTCGGCTATGATGACGGCCGTTTTGGAAGTCATGCCCAGTACCGCACCATTTCCGAAAGCGGCATGGTGACGACCATGCCCGCGGGTTTGACGTACGAGGAGGCCGCCCCCATTGCCGAAGGCGCCCATTACGCGCTCGGCGTTCTCCGGGCGGCTGGGGTCGCGCCCGGACACAAGGTGATGGTCTATGGCGCCACGGGCGCCATTGGCTCCGCGGCCCTCCAGCTCGCGAAACACCTCGGCGCCCACGTCACGGCGGTGGGCGACACGGCTCGACTGGAGCTCATGACCTCCCTGGGCGCCGACCGCGTGATTGACTACACCCGCGAGCATTTCACGAGGGCCGGTCAGGATTACGATTTCGTGTTGGATGCGGTGGGCAAGAGTACGTTCCGCGCGTGCCGGAAGTTGCTCACTCCAGGCGGCGTCTATTGCTCGTCCGATCCGGGTTTCTGGTGGCAGAACCCGGTCCTCGCCCTCTGGACCGCCCGGTTCGGCGCCCGGAAAGTGATCTTTCCCCTTCCGAAGAACCGGAAGGAAGACGTGGTTTACCTCAAGGACCTGGTCGAGCTGGGCGCCTTCCGGCCAGTCATCGACCGGCACTATCCCCTGGAGCAAATCGTCGAGGCGTTCCAGTACGTCGAAACCGGGCAAAAGACCGGAAACGTGGTCATCACGCTGGACCACCGTATGGCCTGAAGTCCGGGCCACCCGGTTGCCACAGTACCCTGAAGCCCCAATCCATTCCTCTCCTGCCCAACCCACCTCGTGACCGGACCATCGTGCCGGCTCCAGGTTTGCCACGGTCCGCATTCGACGGCGTGTGCCACAATGCCGGAACGGCTGTCGACACGCGCGAAGAGGAAACCGATTGTCCCCAGGCATCGAGACTCAGAGCCATTCGCGCGATGTCTTCACGGTCGACGGCGTGCGGCGGGGCATGCGGGCTGCGATCCCGATGGGGATCGGGGTGGCGGTTTACGGACTCGTGTTCGGGCTGCTGGCGCGCCAGGTCGGGCTCACCTTTGCCGAGAACCTGCTGATGAACGTGGTCGTCTTCGCCGGCGCGGCGCAAACCGCTTCGCTCGACTTCTGGACCTACCCGTTACCGATCCTCTCGATCGTGGCGACGACGCTGCTGATCAACCTGCGCCTGATCCTGCTCGGCGCGGCGGCGCGGCCCTGGCTGCGGGCGCTGCCGGATCGTCAGGTCTATCCGATGCTGCACGTGATGGCCGATGAGGGCTGGGCGGTGGCGATGAACGCCCGCCGCCGGGGCGAGCGCGATATCGGCTTCTTCCTGGGCGCCAACCTGTTCGTTGGTCTCTGCTGGCTGCCGTCGATCGCGGCCGGCCACCTGATCGGCGGTGGGGTCGGCGATCCGGCCGCGGTCGGGCTCGACTTCGCCTTCACCACGATCTTCGCCGCCACCCTCTTCAACGGCTATCGCAGCCGCTTCGACCTCGTGCCGTGGGGAGCGGCCGGGGCCGCCGCCCTGTTGGCCTGGCAACTCCTGCCGGGAACCTGGTACGTGCTCGTTGGCGGAATCACCGGGTTCGTGACCGGGTTCGCGTTCGGGAAACCGGTCCCGGCTTCCGAGCCGATGCTGGACGGAGCGGACGGAGCGGACGGCGCGGACGGCGCGACGTGACGATCGACCCGAACGCGTTGCTGGCGATCGTGCTGATGGCGGTGGTGACCTACGCCTGCCGGGCCGGCGGGTACTGGCTGATGGGCCGCGTCACGATGTCGCCGCGAGTCGAAACCGGGCTCACTTACCTGCCTGGCGCGGTGCTGATATCGCTGGTCGCGCCGGCCATGGCGGAGGAGGGAATACCGGGCGTCTGCGCCGTGGCGGTCACGGCGATAGCGATGCGGCGCACCAACAACCTGCTGGTGGCGATGGTCGCCGGCATCGGCACGGTCTGGCTAGTGCGGCAGGTGGTGTAAAACGAACGGAACAGCCACGCCCCATGCTGGACGCCGGATCGCCGCGTCTGACCACATGCAGCAGAGAGGACCACCCTTGACCGAACCGCAATCGATGCCCGCCAACAAGACGGAACTGCTCGACGATCTCCACGCCCACTGGAATGCGTTCCTGATCTCCGTCGATAGTCTCCCGCCCGAACAATGGGCTGGCCCGGCCGACGCTGCCGGTTGGACCGCGGGCGATCACGTCGCCCACGTCACGGCCTGGGACAGGGCCGTGATCGGGCTGTTTCGTGACCGCACGCCGCAACAGCGCACGCTCCAGGTGTCCGATGCCGCCTGGGCCGCCGGTATCGACAACATCAACGAGGAGATTCGAGACCGGACCGGAACCCAGCCGGTCGGCGCCCTGAAGCGCCAGCGCGACGCCACGTTCGTCGATCTGGCCGCCGCGATCGAAAACCTGTCGGACGATGACCTGGAACGCCCCGCCGGCGAGTTTGGCCTCGACGAAGGCGAGACCTGCCTCCGGGAGGTACTGGTGGCTTACCTCGGGCATCACTATGATGAGCATCGACAGTACATCGTCACGTTCGTTCAGGGAGAGCCGAAACACATTCCTTGAGAAAGGGATGCGCACCGTGATCGAACAACCTCAGCCGCCGCGAAACCGAACCGAGCTCCTGGCGGCGATCCAGGCCAGCTGGAACTCCTGCATCGACCTGATCGACGGCCTTGCCGATGATCAGTGGACCGCTCGGACCGACGACCGGGGCTGGACGGTCAAGGATCACGTCGCCCACGTCGCCGCCTGGGAAAACGTGGTGATCGAGGTCTTCCGGGTCGGCGCCCCGCAGTACGTCACGCTCCAGATGACCGAAGCCGAATGGAGCACGGGCGGGACTGCGGCAGCCGACGCCGTGATCCATGCGCGAAAGGCCGGCCTCACGGCCCGGCGGATCAGGAACAACCGGGACGCTACCCACGCCCGGATCGTGACGATTCTGCGGGATTTGCCGGAGGCCGACCTTCACCGGTCCTTCAGTGACGTTGGAGCCGTCGATGCCCCCGGGTCCGTGCTGGCGGAGATGCAGGCGCACCTCGTCGACCGCTACGACGCCCTGTGCGCGGCGATCACGGCCCTCGTCGAGGGCGGCGGTTCCGAACCGTGCGAAACCCCCGTCGCCGGGTCTTGACCCTCACGCAACGTCAGGCCCTATCGTCTTCTTCAGCTGGGCACGTCACCCGGTTTCGAGAGGGGACGACTGCGTGAACGACGGCCCGGCTCGAACTCGCACCATAGGGCGTTTGGCTGACATCTCCGGCGTGTCGGTCCGGACGCTGCACCACTACGAGGCGATCGGGCTGCTGGTTCCGGCCGGGCGCACCGACGCCGGATACCGTCAGTACAGCGACGCGGATGCCGACCGGCTGACCCGCATCCTGTATTACCGCGAGCTCGGCTTCCCCCTCGACGCCATCGCCGCGTTGCTCGATGACCCGCGCCAGGATCGCTACGGGCTCCTGGAACGCCAGCACGCCCTCCTGACGGAGCGGCTGGCCCGGATCCAGGCGATGGCGGCATCCGTGAAACGCGAAATGGAGGCCTACATGACCGGTTACAACCTGACGGCGGAAGAAAAACTGGAAATCTTCGGCGATTTCGATCCGGCTGAGCACGAGGATGAAGTGCGCGAGCGGTGGGGTGACACCGATGCCTACCGGCAATCGAGAGAACGGACGGAGAAATACACGAAGGCGGACTGGAAGGCGATGCAGGCGGAAGCCGACGGCCTCAACGATCGGTTCACGGCGGCCTTGAACGCCGGCTCGCCAGCGACCGGCGACGTGGCGATGGCCCTCGCCGAGGCCCATCGCCAGCACATCGGCCGCTGGTACTACGAGTGCCCGTACGAGATGCACCGCTGCCTGGGCGCGATGTACATCGACGATCCGCGGTTCACCGCGAACATCGACAAAACAACTCCTGGTCTGGCCGCCTACATGCGGAACGCGATCATCGCCAACGCCGACCGCGCGGATGGCGCGGAGGGCGCAACATAACACGCCACGGGCCGGTCATTCGACCGGTCGGCGTCACCTACGTGTGCTTCCGGTAGGGGAGGCCCTTGTGGCCTCCCGCCTTCACGTCAGGACGAGCGCTCCCATATTGTCATTCCGAGGAACGAGGCAGCGAAGCGATATCTTTTGCGACGCCGGGTTCGCTGCGGCGAAGAGATGCCTTCGCTGCCCCGTCGCTGGCGTCGCTGGCGCTCAGGGTCAAATCCGCATGACGTGAGAGACGCCGGATTCGCTGCGGGCGGCGCGTCCATTTGCGTCATTTCGAGCCTGCGAGAAATCTTTTGCGTCGCGAGGTTCGCCGCGGGCGACTCCGTTCGACACAAGGTCCGCCCCTACCGGGTGACGTCCGGGCGTCGCCGAAAACAGTGACCCGTCCTACGGCACGCGTTTCGCCCAGATCGAATCCGGGAACCGCTCCACCAGCACGTCCCACTCCGCGTGCGCCGAGCGCGACGACTTCCCGTCGCGGAAGTAGGCCGCCACCCCCCGCCAATAGATCGCCTCCGGCGTCAGCGGACCGTCCGGCGTCCGCTGCTGAACCTGCGTGAAAAGGTCGATCGCCTCCGTGTACCCCTGCCAGCGCATCCGCGCCAGGCCCTCCCCGATGTCGAGGATATCGAGGAACTCGGCGGGCGGCAGGTAGTTCACCGAGGTGTACCGCACCTTGCCGCTGTGGTCGGCGATCAGGATCGTCGGCGTCCAGAACACCTGGTGCTCCCGCGTGAACGCGCGGTCCTGGAACAGGTCTAGCTTCAACGGGACGAACCGGTCGGCGATCACTTGGGCCACCCCGGCGTCGGCGAATGTCACGTCGACCAGCTTCTCGCAGCCGCCACAATCGTCCTGGTAAACATCGATCAGGATCGGTTTGCGTTGCTTCCGGGAGGCAGCGACCGCGTCGGGGAAATTCTCCAGCCAGGCGATCGCGGGCGCGATGGACGATGGTGCGGCGGACATGAACGACTCCTCACGACGTTGTGACGGCTCAATACTTCACAAAGTATAGCATTGCGGTGGCTGTGGATCGACGCTCCGGCGTAACGCTTCGACGGTCGAAGCCGTTGCAGGGTTGCGGCGGACAGGGTCTCCGGGCAATTGCA
>JBGTNF010000053.1:0-1966 GCA_041743205.1 Thermomicrobiales bacterium
GCGCCGGTAGGGGTGTGCGAGAAGCAATGATGCGGACCAATCCTCCAGCCACGGATGTTCGGCCGCGTTCTCGCTGGGGTCAGGGTAGGCCGCGCCGCAACGCCGTGTCAAACGACCAGCGCTGCGATCGTACGTACGGGAGTGGTTCCCTGGCCCGGAATCGCCTGCAGCCGTGAGGCGAAAGTGGGGCTTCGCCAGGCGTCGGCTGGCGGTCGATTGCCAGTAGTCGAACCGGCGCAATTGGCGCAAGCCGCGAGAAGCAAAGCGGCCGATCCAGTCCCAAAATGGCAGGCACGAAAGGCTCGATCCGTCGTTCGTCATTGTCAACAGGAAACGGAGAGACACCCATGGTCGCTATCGAAACCGAAATCCGAGCGCTCCCGCCGGTCGTCACCCGCGAGGAGTGGCAAACGGCCCGGGCGCGGCTCCTCGCCCAGGAGAAGGCGCTGACCCGGCTGAAGGACGCGGTCAGCGCCCAGCGCCGGCGGCTGCCGATGGTGGAAGTCGACGCGGGGTACGTGTTCGACGGAGAACACGGGCCGGTCACGCTGCGCGACCTTTTCGACGGGCGGCCCCAGTTGATCCTCCAGCATTTCATGTTCGGTACTGATTGGGACGACGGCTGCGACGGCTGCTCGATGATGGCCGACCACGTTGGGCCGCTGGCGCACCTCCAGGCGCGGGGAACATCGTTCGTGATGGTCTCGCGCGCGCCGATCGGCAAGCTGCTGGCCTTCCGGGAGCGAATGGGTTGGGACCTGCCGTGGTACTCCTCGGCGGGCACGACCTTCAATGAAGACTTCCATGTGACGGTCGACGGCGAGGAGCACCACGGGATCAGCGCCTTCCTGCGCGATGGCGACCGGGTCTACCACACCTGGCAAACCGCCGACCGGGGCGTGGAAGTGATCGTCGGCGCGTTGCAGTACCTCGATTTCACGCCCTTTGGCCGGCAGGAATCGTGGGAGGATTCGCCCGCCGGCTGGCCGCAGACGGAGCCTTACGGCTGGTGGCGGCATCACGATCGCTACGAGACGGATGGCCGGGACACCATGTCAGCGGTTTGTCACTGAATAATCTGACCAGCGTTCTTTGTCATTCCGAGCTCGCGAGGAATCTTGAGTCTGCCCCTCACGTAGATACGAAGATCCCTCGTTCCTCGGGATGACAAAGGGGCCCCCTCCGCCCCTGCCTGCCTTCACGCCAACATCCGCCAAGGACCAGCGCCGCCCGGAGCCCATGTTTGCTATGGTTGACCGATGGCCGAACCCGGCATGACGTGAGGCACGAGAGGGACGAAGGACGCATGGCGCAGCAGGGATACGTGGAGCACCTGGTCGACCCGAACGAAAACTTCGACCAGTGGTACGTCGAGGTCGTGCAGCAGGCGGAGCTGGCCGGCGACGCTCCCGTGCGTGGAATGAAGGTGATCCGGCCCTACGGCTACGGCATCTGGGAGCTGATCCAGCGCTCGCTCGACGACCGGTTCAAGGAGACGGGGGTCGAAAATGCCTACTTCCCGCTCCTGATCCCGAAATCGATGCTGGAGCGCGAGGCCGCGCACATCGAGGGCTTCACCCCGGAGGTCGCCTGGGTCACCCGCGGCGGCGACAAGGAGCTGGAGGAACCCCTGGCCGTGCGGCCAACGTCGGAGGCGATCATCTGCCCGATCTACGCGACCTGGGTCCAAAGCTGGCGCGACCTGCCGATCCTGCTCAACCAGTGGGCCTCGGTCGTGCGCTGGGAGGATCGTCCCCGCGCCTTCCTTCGGACCAGCGAATTCCTCTGGCAGGAAGGGCACACCTGTCACGCCACCGCCGGCGAAGCCGAGGCCCGCGCCCGCCAGATGCTCGAGGTCTACCGCGATTTCATCGAACGCGAGCTGGCGATCCCGGTCGTGCCCGGCGTGAAATCCGACTCCGAGAAATTCGCCGGGGCGCACCGCACCTACACCGTCGAGGCGATG
>JBGTNF010000054.1:0-5287 GCA_041743205.1 Thermomicrobiales bacterium
ATGCGGCCAGCCAGGCCGTGGCCGACGCCCAGGCGACGACCGAGGCATCCAGCCAGCAAATCGCCGATGCGCAGGCCACCGTCGAAGCGGCGGGCCAGCAAGTGGCGAACGCGGAAGCGACCGCCGCCGCGGCAAGCCAGCAGGCGCAACTCAACTCCTTCAGTTCAGATTCCATCGATGCGTCCATCCAGGTCAATCTCGGCGGCGTCGTGAATGGTGACGGAGAGGCGGTGGACGATGCCATAAGTGAACTGGACGATGCGCTGGGTCCTTACGTAAATGGACAAGATTGCCGAATCGGCTTTGTCCTGATTTCGTCCCGCTCGAATGAATTGGGGCAGGGCGTGCAGTTGTCGGAGGCCATCGCCGGGATCATCAACGATGAGTTCTCCGAACTGCTTCCTGAACCGGCGGACGGTTCGACGCCGGAACTGGCAAGTGAATCGATTGCGTTGCCGGGCACGGAGCCAGTCGGCGAGGTCCAACTCCAACTCTTCCTCAGCAGCGGTTGCCAGCCCGCTGGTGGTTAGCAGCAACTGGCGTCGACCCAGGCGCGTGCTATGCTGACGGCTGTCGGTGAGCCTGTTCGCGCCAACGGCGTGGACAGTTCGACTGAGGCGGTTTTCATTGTCGCCGCACTATAGTATACTTTGGGAAGTAGCTTTCTCATCAGCAACCCAAGGAGGGTCATCATGGCCAAGCCACTCGAAATCAATGACAGCACCTACCAGGCGGAAGTGATCGAGGCAGAAGGTCCGGTTCTCGTCGACTTCTGGGCGCCGTGGTGCGGGCCGTGCCGCATGGTCGGGCCGATCCTCGAAGAGATCGCCTCCGAGCAGGAATCGAAGATCAAGATCGTCAAGGTCAACGTCGACGAGAACCAGCAGTACGCCGGTCAGTTGGGCGTCTTCAACATCCCGACGATGATCCTGTACAAGGGCGGCCAGCCAGTCGACAAGATCGTCGGCGCGTTGCCCAAGAATCAGTTGATGGATCGGCTGACGCCGTTCTTCGACAAGGACGTCGAGAAGGCAGACGAGGTCATCGCGCTGTAGTTCGATAACCCGACGACGCGAAGAAGCTCCGGAGCAGCGATGTTCCGGGGCTTTCTGCATAGTCATCATTCAGGTAGTGGCCGCCCTTGTGGCGGCCAACCCCGTCGGCACAATCACGCTTGTCCAGGCACAATCACGCTTGTCCAGGCACAAGCCGTGCGTTCCCTGCGCGATGGCTGCCACAAGGGCAGTCACTACCTGATCACGACGTTGGCGACATTTCCGTGAGTCGTGTTGGAGAATTGGATCAGGCGAGGGTGTCGACCTCGCGGCGGAGGTCGTCGATGTCGGCGAAATGGCGATACACCGAGGCGAAGCGGATGTAGGCGACGTGATCGAGGTTCTTGAGTTCACTCAGGACGGCTTCGCCGATTTCGCGCGACGGGACTTCCTTCAGGTTGAGCGCCGTTAATGCGCCTTCGACCCGGGTAATCACGCCGTCGATCTGGTCTTCGCTGACCGGCCGTTTGGTGAGGGCCACGCGGAGCTTCTGCCGAAGCTTGTCCTGGCTGAACTCCTCGCGGCGGCCGTCCTTCTTGACGATGACCAGGGAAACGGATTCGACGCGCTCGTACGTCGTGAAGCGACGGTGGCAGCGCACGCACTCCCGGCGGCGGCGAATCGAATCGCCGCCGCTCAACTCGCGGGAATCGACCACGCGTGAGTCATCGGTTCGACAATATGGGCAGCGCACCGATGTCACCTGCCTTTGGGTAGGCGCCTTGTGAATACCGTAACGTGCGCCAGGATTCAGTCAGTGGCTACCGCTCGCGCAGGAAGCGCACAATCGACGATTCGGTTTCCCAATCGTCGTCCGGGTAGACCGGCGGCTCGTTGACAGGCGGACGCGCGTTGCGCGATGGGGCAGAACGTCCCGTTTCCCGCGGCGCCTCGCGGCCTCCGTTGCGAACCGAGAAGGCGTCCGAGCCAACCCGTTCGTCGAACCCGGTGGCAATCAAGGTGATCATCACGCCGTCGCCGAGCGAATCGTCGATCGACGTACCGTAAATGATTTCGGCGTCGTCATCGGCGGCGGCGCGAATTACGTCGGCCGCTTCACTGGTTTCGAAGAGCGTGAGGTTCGTGCCGCCGCTGATGTTGTAGAGGACGCCCTTGGCGCCCTGGATGTTCATTTCCAGGAGGGGGCTCTCGATCGCCTCGCGCGCGGCGTTCACGCAACGGTCGGAGCCTTCGCCGTAGCCGATCGCCATCAGCGCGGAACCGGCTTCCTGCATGATGGTCTTGACGTCGGCGAAGTCGAGATTGATCACGCCCGGTTTGGTGATCAGGTCGGAGATGCCGGCGATACCCTGGCGGAGCACGTCATCCGCGATCTGGAACGCTTCGGTCACGGTGGTCTTGGGATCGACCATGTGCAGCAGGCGTTCGTTCGGGATCGTGATCAGGGCGTCGACGGTTTCCTTGAGCAAGGCGATGCCCTCCTCCGCCGCCCGGCGGCGCCGACCGCCCTCGAAGTCGAAGGGTTTGGTGACGACTGCCACGGTCAGGGCGCCAGCCGCCTTGGCCAGCCGGGCGATGGTTGGCGAGGCGCCGGTGCCGGTGCCGCCACCCATGCCGGCGGCGATGAAGATCATGTCGCAATCCCTCATCACCTCGGCCAGGCTTTCGCTACTTTCCTCGGCAGCCCGTTCGCCAATTTCCGGCCTTCCCCCGGCGCCGAGGCCCTTGGTCAGCTTGTCGCCAATGCGCACCGCGATCGTGGCCTCGCTGGTCATGAGCGCCTGGGCATCGGTGTTGACGGCCACGAATTCGATGCCGTCGACGCCGGAACTAACCATGCGGTTGATGGCGTTGCCGCCGGCGCCGCCAACGCCGATCACCTTGATCCGGGCGAAGGCCTGCGCGTAGGAATCGAAGGTACTCCAGCGGGTCGCCGGGGTTTGGGCAGGGTCGGGAACGGCTTGCTGTCCAGCGGGTTCCCGCTGCTGACCCTGATTCGCCGATTGGGCGCCGTGCACCCGAACCTGCTGCTGTCCCCTGGCCGGGTTTTGTCCGCGGGATTGCATCGTCCCATCACCATCCATGTACGAGAAACGATCGGCCTGCCAGGCGGCAGCCATGTTCTAACATTGGGATTGCCAGTGTGCGGTTTCGAGAATCGGGGAATCCCAACCTCGAAGTATTGCCCCCGACGGACTTGGGCTCCAGCCGGACCGGGCATTCGCGAGAACGGTCTGTCTCCTCCGAACGCAGACCCGCCGGACCACGCGCAGATCGCCCTACTCGATCCGTGACGTCTCCGATCGCAAAATTATAGCACGGTGTCCATACGGTCTTGACGCGCGCGACAACACGACCCAGGAACCTGAAAACCCGCGAACGAACGGGACATTCGATCAATGAGTCAGTTTTTGCTCGGCGTGCCGGTCGAGCGCCAGCTGGATCAGGCGGTCGACCAACTCGCCGAGCGGCACGCCGCTGGCCGCCCACAGCATCGGGTACATGCTGATCGAGGTAAAGCCCGGCAAGGTGTTGATTTCGTTGATGAAGACACGGTCGGTGTCCCGTTCCACGAAGAAGTCGACCCTGGCGAGTCCGGCGAGATCGAGCGCCTTGAACGATTCGACCGCCAGGTTTTGGAGACGACGCAGCAGTTCCGGATCGAGCTCGGCGGGAATGATGAGTTCGGCGGTATCGTCGACGTATTTGGCGTTGTAATCGTAGAACTCACCGCGCGGTCGAACCTCGCCGGCCACCGACGCGACCGGCTCGTCGTTACCGAGGACGGCGATCTCGATCTCGCGGGCGGAGACACCCTTTTCGATCACGATACGACGATCATGAAACGCCGCCAGCGTCATGGCGGCGTCGAACTCCTCGATCCCCTGCACCTTGGAGATGCCGACGCTCGATCCCATGTTTGCCGGCTTGACGAAGCACGGAAAGCCGAGCGAATCCGCGATCGAATCACGAATGCCGTCAGGGTCCCGCTGCCACGCCTTGCGGGCGACGAGCCGCCAGGGAATCTGCGGTAGCCCCACCTGCTCCAGCATCGTTTTGGTCACGGCCTTGTCCATTGCGACGGCCGAACCCAGCACTCCGGAGCCTACATACGGGACACCGGCCAACTCCAGCATTCCCTGGACCGTGCCATCCTCCCCCATCGGTCCGTGCAGCGCGGGAAAGACGATGTCCACGGAGTCCGTGATGCCAGTTGGGACGCTGGTCGACGCCGAGGCGCCCGCCTGGGTCACCAGCGCTGTCGTGGCGTCCTGGCCAACGGTGGCCCCGGATGCATCCTCCCCTGTGCCGAGATGGAACATCGGGGAAGCCGCGGTCAACGCCTGCATCGGATCCCCGCCGGAAAGCCACTGGCCGGAGCGGGTGATGCCAATCGGCAAGACCTCGAACTTGTCGGGATCGAGTGCATCGATGATGGTTTGAGCCGATCGCAACGACACGTCGTGCTCGGCGGAACGCCCCCCAAACAGGAGTCCAATCCGGATTCGTCGAGCGCCTGATTCGTTACTGGTCATGCCGGGCGAGTCCCTCCTGCGAGCGTCGTGTTGGAATGGCGTCATCCGCGTCGGGCCACGGTTCGCCCAGCCGCTCGATCTCGGGCCGAAGTTGGACCCCGAACCGGTCGAGGACAGTCGCTTGCGCATACTGGATCAAATCCCAAGCGTCCCGTGCGGTGCCCACGCCGGTATTGACGACCCAGTTGGCATGCTTGGGAGAAAGCTGCATCTTGCCGAGCTGATAGCCCTTGAGTTCCGCGGCCTCCAGCAACCGCCCCGCGAAGTCGCCGGGTGGATTGGCGAAAGTCGAGCCGGAACAGGCGCCGGTCGGTTGCGTCCGCTTCCGAAACGCCGCGTGGTCGTCGGCCAGCGCGACCAGCGCTACCGGATCGTGTTTCGGCAGGTCGAAGACCGAACGCAACACGATCCACGGCCGCGGCCGCCGCGCTTCCTTGACCCGCGTCATCCGGTAGGCGGATTCGAGCCAGGCCGCCGGCACGCGCTCGATGTCACCATTCGGGTGGAGCAGGTCGACGGCCACCAGGTGGTCCTTGAGCTCCGTGCCGTGGGCGCCGGCGTTGTTGACCGTTGCACCGCCGATCTGCCCCGGCAAGCCTACTCCCCAATCCATGCCGGCCCAGCCGTGCTCGGCGCAGTACCGGCCCACCCAGGACAGCGGCGCCTGGGCGCCGGCCGTTACCCGCACGATCGTGTCGCGACCCTCGACCGCGAGCAGGTTGGCGGCGCGTTCGC
>JBGTNF010000055.1:0-4051 GCA_041743205.1 Thermomicrobiales bacterium
CCGCAAACGCCTGCTGGAGCTCGAGGCGGGTGATCGCTTCGTGGGCCGGATCGGCGCCCGATTGGCGGTTCGCGCCGATCGCATCGTCGAACTGGGCGTCGACCCGCCCGTGCTTCCGGAGCCAGACGGCGGCCTGGCGGCGGGCAATGCCCCACAGCCAACCTCCCACCTCACCCGAGCCAGCGTACCGGCCCGACCCGCGCCAGACGGCGAGGAACGTTTCCTGGAGCACGTCCTCGACGGCCGAGACCGGCAGCGTCCGCCGCAAGCGCACCGCCAGCCAGGGTGCGTGCCGGTCGTAAACGATGCGCAACGCTGCTTCGGCGCCGGCGCCGATCGCGCGGATCAGGTCGTCGTCGGACGTTTCCTGGCCAATCTGATCGCGCTGGCGGCTGCTTGGGCAAACGGGCTCGTTGTCCATCATCACCTACCCTGTTGCGGCTGGGCCGGAAACGGTTCATTGCAATCGGCGAAAGGTGTGCAATCGGATGATCGCGATTTGGCGGCGGGTTCGGTCCTTTATACTCAATGGCGCGGCGCCAGTGACGATGGTTCATCTTCCCAAACGGCGCCGGAGGGGAACGCGCCATGACGATTCAGGACATCATCGAACGCGCGATCGAGCTCATCGGCAGGATCGGCTTCGTCCTGCCGATCGCGATCTTCGCCCTCGCCAACCTGTTCAGCCGGAACAAGAAGCAGGCTGAAACGACCCAGACGCCGGGAAACCGGCAACCAGCGAACCAGTCATCCACGCCTCGAACGTCGACCCCGCGACCGACGATGCAGCCGATGCCGTCGTTCGGAAGCGGGCCCGTGATTCGGACGCAGCCGTCGCCACCGTCCGCGCAACCAGCCAACCCGACGAAACCGTCTCCCGCCGCCCAACGCCCGGCCCAGTCGGCCCGTCCGGCAACGGCGTCCAATTGGGGATCGACTTTCGGCGGCAACGACGCCGAGAAACGGGACCATGCGCTCCAGTGGGGTTCGGCGTTCGACGATAACGACGCCGAGAAGCGCGATCACGGCCTTCAGTGGGGTTCCGCCTTCGACCACGAACGCGGGCGCACCCAATGGGGCTGGGACGAAGCCGAATGGGGTTCTGGATTCGCCAAGAAAAAGGAATCCGAGCCCCGGATCACGGTCGGGTAGCGCCTAATCGGCAAGCACGCAAAACGGGCCGGCCTTGAGGCCGGCCCGTTTTGACGATTACGATTCCTATCCCTCGTGCGACACCGGTGTCGCATCTTCGACGCAGATCGTGAGTGGCTGCCCGGCTTCGATCAGGCCGGTCAGCAACACGGTCGTCTCGCCTGCCGCGACATTAACCCCGGTGTGGACCATGCCTGTTTCGATGAACCAGTCGCCCGGGTTGAGGACGACCTCCTCGCCCGGCGGCAGGGGCACCGCGGTGGCTTCGGTCTCGGCCGTGGTCGCCCGGTTGGCCGACATCCCGGCGTCATCGAGGAGCGTGAATCCCAGCGACCCCGACTCGATGGTGACGACAAGCGTGCCGGGGTGAGTGTGGTCAAGGATGCTCCCGCCCTCCCCGAAGATGATGCGGGCGAGGACAAGGTTCTGGGCGCCGTCGTTGACTGGCGTCATCCCCAGCACCTGAGCGAACGCGTTGGTGGCGCACGGAAGGTCAATGGGCTGCGGCGGGGGATTCTCCTGCGCCAGGGATGGACTTGCCGACACGAGCGCCAGCGCGGCGACCAGGGCAATCAAGCGTAGGAGGATTGAGCGCTTGTAATTGTTCATGATTGTGTCCTTCTATTTTATGCGTACAATCGTCGGTTGAACGAGCGGAAGAGTGGACACGAGGTGACACTGCTGTGGAGGCAGTTCTTCAGAAACCGGATTTCCCCGGCAGAAGACCGGCCACTGCCGACGTTACGGCACCGCGGGCAGAATGTTCTGGTTCATGTGGAACACGTTCGTCGGGTCGTACTCCCGCTTGACGCGGGACAGCCGATCGTAGTTCTGGCGATAGGTGGCCTTGATCCGGTCCTGCCCCTCGTCCATCAGGAAGTTGACATACCCGCCGGGCAGTGAATGCGGATGCAGCGCCGACCAGTACGCGCGGACCCAATCCCGGTGCGCCGGCATGGCTCCTGGATCGGCGTCGATTCCAGCGATGATGTGCACGAACTTCACGTCGCGGTGGCTGAACGCCGTTCCGTCACTGGCCACGTCATGCACTGCCCCGTCGAGGGGATAGAGATGCATCAGCGATTGCACGGTGGGCACGTCAGGACCGTGCTCGGCGTGGATCGCGATCGCCTCGTCGGTCAGCTCGCTCACGAAGTCAGCCTTCCAGTAATGATGGAGGCCAGACGGCAGCAGGTCGTCGAACATGCTGTTGAGGGCCGGGTAGGGAATCGGGCCCGCCAGGTCGAGGGCCACCGGCGCCGCTTCCCGCACCGCCCGGAGGGCATCTTCCGCGCCGTCGAGCGGACCGGTCCACGCAACCACGATTGCGCAGGCAGTGTGCCCGTGCAGGTGCTCGGGCACGAACGGGGCGGGAGGCGCGATGTGGAAGGCGAAGAAGGCGCTCAGCTCCCGCGGCGCGGTCGCCATGAAGTCCCGGTAGAATCGCAGCACCCTCTCGCATTCGGACACGGGGTAGAAGATCGGGCCGCCGTAGACGGTCGGCACCTCGTGGAGGTCGAGTTCCATTGCCGTCACGACGCCGAAGTTGCCACCGCCGCCCCGGATCGCCCAGTACAGGTCCGGATTCTCTTCGGCGGTAGCATGCGCCAGTTGCCCATCGGCTGTCACCACGTCGGCACCACGCAGGTTGTCGACCACGAGCCCGAACCGGCGGGAGAGGTGGCCAAATCCGCCGCCAAGCCCAAGCCCGCTCACGCCGGTGGTGGAGATGATGCCGCCGGGGGTGGCCAGGCCGAAGGCCCCGGCGGCGTTGTCGAGATCGCCGAACGTCGTGCCTCCGCCAATCTGGGCGATCCGGCGGTCGGGGTCGACCCGGATCCCGTTCATGCCGGCCAGGTCGAGCACGATCCCGCCGTCGTTGGTGGCGAATCCGGCAACGTTGTGCCCGCCGCTCCGCACCGAAAGGTCGAGTCCGTGCTGCCGTGCGAACGCAACCCCAGCGATCACGTCCGCCGTTTCCCAACAGCGGATGATCGCCGCCGGGCGGCGATCGATCATCTGGTTGTACACCCGCCTGGCCACATCGTAGTCGGCACCGTCGGGCTGGACAATGTCGCCTCCAATTTGCATCGCGAGGTCGTTGAGTTCGGGAGTGAGCGTCCGGGTTGTGGATATGGCCATGTCGCCGTCTCCTGTTGGTAGGTTTGGATTGGGATGAACGCGAAAGCCTCCTGGCGGAAGGTGTCGCGCCTGGTCAACCTGGGTCCCGGTGTGCGAGCCGGTCCTTGCCGGCTTCACCCACTTTATGGCGGCGGACGAACCGGGGCATCGCCAGAATTGCGCAAATGACGTGCGATCAACGAGGGTGGGGTTCTGCGTAGAACTACGCAGGAGAGAATCAGCCGAGCGCGTTTTCCATGGCGAATCGAGTGGCCGCCGCTCGCGAACGAACTCCCAACTTCCCGTACGTGGATCGCAGGTGTTGTCCAACCGTGCGGGGACTGATGAAGAGGCGGGCGCCAATTTCCGCATCCGTCAGGCCCTGGGCCACCAGCCGGAGGACATCGAGTTCACGATTCGTAAGCCCGGCCGGTGAGGGAGCCGGCGCCCCTGCATTCCCAATTTCGGCAAGAAACGCATCGACCCTGCCCAGGGCCGGCACCGCTCCAAGTTCGGCGAACACCGCACGGGCCTCCAGGGCGAGCGCCACGGCCTCCTTGGATGACGCCGGCTTGCGCGCACGCGCCAGGCTCGCCAAGGTTAGCGCCCGCTCGAACGGCGCGTTGCACGCCGTGGCAAGGTCGATCGCACGCGCCAACTCTTGTACGGCATCGTCCATCGCCCCTCGATCGATCAGCAACTCCCCGAGCATCCGGCGCCCCTCCAGGCTCACGAGCGGCTGGAACGGCTCCGCCGCGGCATCGATTGCCGCGCGCAC
>JBGTNF010000056.1:0-5211 GCA_041743205.1 Thermomicrobiales bacterium
TGCTGGCGGGCGCAATCCCAACCCAGCCGATTGCGCTCATCGATCCGTAAGCGGCAGGCGCGGTTTCGCCGCGTACAATGGAGACATCGATCCGACTGTCGCCGTTCGCCGGGTTTGCTGCTGTCCGCGCCCTGACGAGAAAAGGAATGTCCATGCGTTCGCGCTTCCATGGGATGGCCGTTGGCGCCATCGCCCTGCTCCTGGCGATGGCGCCCCTGTCGAGCCTGGCAGGCCTGCCGCTGGCCGCCGGTCAGGCGGACAGCGGCAGTTACGAAAGCCCGCAGTTCGGCTACGTGGTGGAGTGGAACGACGACTGGGCCGAGCGCGAACGCGAAACCGCCTCCGATGAGGGCGGCCTCGATTCGATGGTGATCTCCAACAACGACGGGCGCGTCCAGGTTGCTGGCCGGGCCGACGACCTGGACGCGGACGAGTTCCTCGACGAGATCGCGACGCTGGTCACCGGCGACGCCGACGATGTCGAGGTCGAGGTCGAGGTCGTGGCCGAGGACCGCGATGGCGATGTCCCCACCGTCGAACTGACTACCGATCGCGACCATTTGCTGCTGGAAGCGCACACGGTCGACGGCGCCGTTGTCGTGGTCGCGTTGCGGGCCAGGGAAGCGGATTACGAGGCCGCGCTGGCCGACGCCCAGGCGGGCATCACCCTCAACGGCATGCCGGTGCTCAGCGGCGAGGCCGCCGCCCCAGAGGGCAACCCGGTCGATCCCACGGAAGAGCCGACCGGGGAACCGGGCGGAACCGGCATCGACGGCACGAGCTACACCAGCCCCAACCACGGTTTCAGCGTGCGTTGGGACGAAGCCTGGGACGCGACCGAAACCACGGGCACGGGCGATTTCGATGAGCTGCGCCTGACCGGCAGCACGGGCGGCGTCTCGATCCTGGCGGGCAGCTTCTACGGCGGCGATCCGGAGACCTGCCTCGCCGGCGAGGACACTTACTTCGGCGCCGAAGACCCGAACGTCGAGGATTGGGCCCTGGCGGTCGACGCCGGTGGCGAGGCCGTGACCGGCGGTAGTGACGGCGTGGCCTACGGGGTCTTCACCTTCACGTACGTCGACGACGAGGACGGCGACCTCGAGCTCGTCGACTACATCGAGTGCCGCGCGCTGGTTCCTGGCGAAACCACCCTGGAAATCCTCGCCTCCTCCACGCCGGACCTGTATGAGGAGCACATCGCGGCGGTGCTCGAGATCACCAACGCAATCGAGATGCCGGCGGGGTCGGCGCCGATCGAGCCGTCCGATCCGGCCCCGCCGGTGTTCGAAGGCCAGGCTGCGCCAGCGGCCACCCCGGAGGCTGTCGCCTCCCCAGCAGCCGGCGGTGAATCCGGCTTCGACGGCTCGACGTTCACCAGCGCGTCGTTCGGGTTCACGCTCCAGGTTCCGGAGGGCTGGACGGTCGAGGACGAAGCGATCGCCGCCGGAGACGAAACGCTGGTCGTCAGCAACGGCCTGAGCACGGTTTCGGTGCACGCCACGGACGACTACACGGGCGACCTCACTGGCTGCATCGTGTTCGCGCGCAACCTGCTGGAAGCAGACCCACTCTACGCGGACCTGCGGCTGGACGCGACGGCGAGCGGCGAGGCGTTCCAGGGGGTCGACGACGCCCGCGCCTTTGCGCGGTTCACCTACACCGGCGCCGACGGCGGGAAGTGGGCGCACTTCGTCAATTGCGAGCCGATCGTCGCTGGTGAATCGGTGCTGATCGTCTCGCAGGACGTGCCGTACGACGATTACACCGCCGAACGATCAGCCCGCCGCCAAATCCAGGGAGCGATCGAGTTTCCGTAGTCCCGGGAACCACTCTTCCCCAACCTAGTCTCAAAGCCCTCCAGCTTTGGCTGGAGGGCTTTTTCGCCGCACGCAGTTTTGTCTGGTTTTGTACAATACCAGGCAAGAGTTCGCGTTCACTGGTCAGGAGGCTACGATGTCTAAATCACGTTCCAGCGATCCGGAAGTCATGTCCGCGTCCGATGTCCGACAGCACTTCGGCGAGGTCGTCAACCGGGTTGCGCGCGGCGAAGGCCGCGTCATCGTCGAGAAGCACGGCGCCCCGGCGGTGGGCCTGGTGTCGATGGAGGACGTGCGCCGCCTGCGCAACCAGGACGACCTGCTGGATCGACGATCCGCGCTGGTCGACCGTGTCCGGGCCCATTTCGACGACGCGCCAGATGCGGAACTCGAGCGGGAAATCGAAAATGCGTTCGATGAAATGCGTCAGCAGCAACAGGAAGGCGCCACGGTTGCGTCGAAGGCTGCATCGTGAAAGTGGTGTTCGACGCGAATGTGCTGGTATCGGGACTTTCGCGTCGCACCGCAAGTCCACCAACGATCCTGATGGACATGTGGAAACGGGGCTCCTTCGACGTTGCCTTGTCGCACCACATCCTCGCCAAAGTCGAAGAGGCCTGGACGAAACCCTACTTCCGGTCGTTTCTCCCTGACGCCGAAGTAGCCTACATCCTTAAGGAAATTACTGCCTTGGCCGGCCATGTCGATCCAGTTACCGACGTCCACGGCGAGGCCGAGGATGACGAGGACGATCTCGTGCTGGCGACCGCGGTCGCCGCGAAGGCGGATTACCTGGTGACCGGCGACACGTACCTGCTCCGTATCGCCGAGTTCCGCGGGATCCCGATCGTTTCGCCGCGTGACTTCCTCGACATCATGCTGGCACGGGAATGAGGACGCCGGGTGACCGACCTGCGAGAGGTATGGCGCTGATATCAACGTCGGTTTGCGATCAAGCCTGCCATTCCGCTCGACCCCACCCGGCGCCGATATCCGGGGCTACTACGGCCATTGAGACTTTCCGCTCCAGGACGGCGCGGGGGAGTTGGCAACTCCCCCGCGCCGTGACGCCCGTTTGCGAACAATGTCCGGTCAGTTCTCGATGACGACCGGGGCGCGGGAACCCTCGACCCCGTCGATCGTGATCACCACCTCGTAGGAGCCGGGCGCCAGCGGTCCCCGGTCCGGGTTGCGAAGCCGGGCGGTGTCCGTGCCGCTGGCCTCGTCGTCCCACACCTCTGGGTCCGAGGCGAACGCCAGCTCGCCGTCCAGATACCACTCCGCCTGCCAGATGCTGCCCTCGGTCATGTCCGCGAACGTGATGTCGGCGTAGACCGTGACCATCTCGCCAGCCAGCACGTTGTCCGCCGTGGCGATGATCGCGTCGCCGTCGGCGGTGCGGCCGCGGAAGCTGACCGCTTCGACCTGGGTGGCGACGGTCACCGGCAGGTCGTCGCTCACCATCACCTGGCCGGCCGTTTCGATCTCCAGCCGGTACACACCCGGATCGAGGTAGACATCGCCGGCCGCTTCGTACGCCTCGGTGACTTCGATCGTGGCGCAACCCTGCGGGTTCCAGGCAGCTTGCCAGGCGAATTCCGTTACCAGGTAAACGTCGCCGTCGAGGTACCAGGTGGCCTTGGCCGGTTGGCCGTCAACGGCGGTGAGATTCTCGAAGCAGCCGTCGATGCGATTGACGTTCTCGAACGAATCCTGGGCGGCGCCGGGAACATCGTAAGCGGTGAAGGCGATCTCCCCGAACGGCGGGCCGTCGGCGTTGGCCGGATCCGGGCCTTCCGGCGTCGGTGTCGGCTCGTCAGGATCGACCGGCGTGGCGGCCGCCGCCACGGGCAGCTCCTGGCCAATCGCTTCTTCGGCGAAGACGCGGGCAATGTTGCTGGGAATCAGGATGCCGAAGTTGCCGCCGATGCCGATGCAGCCCTGGTCGTTTTCGTCGACCGCGCCATCGGCGTTGGTGTCGCCGGGCCGGCATTCGGATCTGGTCGCCTGGGTGGGGATGCCGATCAGCAACCCGTCGCCGTTGACGGCCGTGCCGCCGCTGTTGCCACCGGAAATCGTGGCGTCGGTGAAAATCCAGGGCACGCCGAAGCCATTGTCGCCCCAGCCGGAGAAGATGCCTTCGCTGACGCGGCGGTTGACGCCGGCGTTGAGCGGATAACCGACCACAATCAGCCGTTCCGGCTCGCGCAGGGCGTCGGAATCGCCAAACTGAACGAAGGCGAACGGGTCGTTGGCGAGGTCGAGCGGCGTGCCGTCCAGGTGTTCGGTGATCCGCAGGATCGCCATGTCCTCGACCAGCGACGAATCCTGCACGACCTCGGAGCGGTAGGGCTCGGCCGGATTGCCCTTGGCGTCCGGAGCCCAGACGATCCTGGTGAACGCAGCCTCGCCGTGGCCGCGCGGCGCCTGGTCTTCGCAAAAGGCGCGCACATCACGGGACATCCGGCCGTCGTCGACCACGTGGTGGTTGGTGAGGATGTAACCATCCTGGGTGATGATTGTGCCGCTGCCAACCTCGATGTCGAACACGGTTTCCGCGTCCAGCATGCAGAGGAACGGCGCCTCGTCCTCGTCGTCCGGAGTGACCTCGATGTTGGTCATGATACGTACCGACGACTGAAGGACGTTCTCCGGCAGGCCGCCGGCCTGGTTCGCCGCGGCAGCCGTGCCTGCCAGCGGCTGGAACAGGGCGGCCAGGGTGAGCAATGCGACGAGGCGCAGGGCGAGGGTCGCGAGCCGCGATCGGCGAAGGGGTGACAACGACGGGTGGGTGTGATGTGGCATAAGGTGATTCTCGACGGTGAGATCTCCCGCAGGCGCAACGCGACGCCGCTGACGGAGAAGCCAAGGGACGCACGGGACGCACGGGACGCACGGACCCGTCACCCCATCACGCTTCGGCCCGCCTCCGGGTCCCTGTTCGGTGGGATTCCCTGATACAACGGCGCGCGCCGCGATCCGGTTCCACGCCGTTCACATCGACCCGAGTGGCCTGTCCAAATTCGTGTGTCTCGTCCACAGACGTTGCGTAGGGGCGGTCCAGCGGGCACAAAACTTCCGCGTCAGATGACTACCCCGCCCGCGAACGCGAAGCGTTGCCTGTCCAGAGCGAAGCGTGGGAACCGCCCGCTCCCAACCTCGCCTGCTGGATGTGGTGTGCCTGCCCGCAACCAAGGACGACTGCGCCTGGGGCAGGGCGGACCCGATCACGTCATGTCGACCGCGGCCGATGGGTCGCCTCGCCGCAGCGAACCCGGTAGCGACGGAGAGCTGTCTCGACGACCGCTGCGCTGCGCTCGACATGACGTTGGCCCGCCCCGCCTGTGGCCGGCACAAGACCGGCCAGTACGAACGCGGGCCAACGGGGCGG
>JBGTNF010000057.1:0-4860 GCA_041743205.1 Thermomicrobiales bacterium
CGGCCGGCACGCCGCTCGCCCAGGGCGCTGTTGAGCTTGCCGATCTCGCCCCGCTCGTCCCCGACGCCAAGGCGTCCCTGAATCGACTTGACGCGGGAGACGATGCGCTCGACCAAGATGCGCCGTTCCCGCTCGCCAGGCGGGAGCTGCTGCAATTCGGTCACGGTTCGCGTCAATTGTTCGGCGATGTCGTGGCTGGTTGCGGCCAGGGCGACGATCTCCCGCAGGGTGGCGATAGCGATGTAGGTGTCGGTCTCCAGGTCGCGGCCCCCGCGCCATACGCCGCGCAAGGTGTTGATGAGGGGCGTGAACAGGGCATAGCGATTCATCACCATGAGCGGGGCTCCTTCCTCGGCCAGATTGGTTCGGGGCGGGCATTGCGGGGCACGATCGACCAAGTCACTCGGTCGATGTGACTGTACGTTCGGGAGTGTACCGCACCCGAATAGCTCGTCCCGCCGGACGAGCTATTCGGGATAGAGCGCCGCGACGCCGATCGCGCCGGGGCCGGCGTAGGTCGAGATCGTGGCCCCCACGGGGCCGATGTCCATGCTCGCCTGGGGATAGGCGAGCGACAGCCTGGCCGCCAGCGATTCGGCGTCGGCCTGGTTGTCGCAGTGCAGCACGATGATGTCAGAGGGCGAAGGCGTGATCAGGTCGGCCGCGCGGGCGATCGCCTTCTTCCACGTCCGGACCCGTTCTACCGGCGTCACGATGCCATCGACGACGCCGAGGATCGGCTTGATGGCGAGCGCGGAACCGACCAGTTGCTGGGCCCGCCCGATCCTTCCCCCCTTGTATACGTAATCGAGCGTTTGCAGGACCGCGTAGAGCCTGACCCGCGAGATGGCAGCCTGGGCGGCGTCGTATACGCCGTCGAGCTCAGCCCCGGCTTGCGCGGCGCGCGCCGCCGCCACGGCGATCCACCCGAGCTGCATCGTTGTCGCCCGTGAATCGACGATCCGGATGTGGCCCGGATCGACCAGGTCGGCGGCGAGCCGGGCCGAGTTATGGGTGCCGGAGAGATCGGAGGAGACCGTGACGCAGACGATAGCCTGGCCTCGATCCCGGGCAGCGCGGAACACCGATTCGAAGGCAGTCACGGGCGGCTGCGAGGTCTTTGGCAACTCCGGCGCGTGGCGCAGGCGGCCCAGGAACGCGGTGGGGGAGAGGTCGATCCCGTCCAGGAACGATTCGGCGCCGAACGAAATCGTGAGCGGCACGACCTCGATGCCGAGCGGGCTGGCCAGCCGGTCCGGGAGATCCGATGTGGAATCGGTGACCACGAGCACTGGTTGCAGATCAGGCATTGGGCGCCTCCTTGATGGCAATCCCGAGCACGCCCGGGCCGACGTGGGTGGAAATCACCGGCCCGACGTTGACGACCGGGATTGGTCCCACCGCGAGGAGTTCGCCCAGCGTCGACGCCAAATCCCCGGCATCGCCCGGGGTGGTGTTGTAGAGCACGGCCGCCTGCTCGATATCGTCCAGTTCGCGGGCGAACTCGATCAGGGCGGCGGTCGCTTTGGCGCGGGTCCGTGATCGCTCGAAGGGAACCACCTGGCCCTCTTCCACCCGCAGCAACGGCCGTAGCTGGAGCAGCGACCCAACGACCTGTGCCCCTTTGCCGACCCGGCCGCCGCGCCGGAGGTGCTCCAGCGTTTCGACGAAGAAGACGATGTGGTAATGATCGATTTCGGCGGACAACGTGCTGACGATATCGGCCAGCGGCAGGTCCGCGTCGGCCAGGCTGGCGGCCCGGATCGCCTGCCAGCCGAGGGCAAAGGAGATGTTTAGCGAATCCACTACTGTGATCGTCGCCACGTTCGCCGCCGATTCCGCTGCCAGCCGCGCCGCGCGCACCGTGCCGCTGAATTTCGAGGATTGGAGCACGCAGAGGATATCGTCGTGCGAGTCTGCCAGGGTGCGAAACGCCGCGTCGAACGCGGCGACCGATGGTTGCGACGTTGTCGGCAGCGTGTCGGACCCGACCAACCTCGCCTGGAACTCATCGGCCGACACGTCGACGCCTTCCCGCAGCGCCGTCCCGCCAAAGTGGACGTTGAGCGGGACCACGGAGATTCCGTAATCCCGTTGCGCCTCGGGCGGCAGGTTGGCCGTGCTGTCGCTGACGATGGCGATCCTGCGGTTCACCTCGTGATCCTTTCGCTGCCCTGATTCAGCCACGTTCATTCGATGCCAATCACGAAGCGGTAGTGCGGTTGCCCGCCGTCCGCCAAATCGATTTCGGCATCCGGAAATGCGTGGTTCGCCGCCTGCCGGATCGCCGCGATATCGGCCCCGGTGGCATCGGCGCCTGCAAACACCGTTATCAGCTCCGGGGCATCCAGCCCGACCCGTGCGAACAGGTCGCAGGACACGCTCGCGACGTCATCGCCGGCGGCCGTCAATTCGTCGTCGAGCAGGCCGATCATCTGGCCTTGCCTGATCTGCACCCCGTTGAGCGCCACGTCGCGCATTGCGGTGGTCAACTCAAGGGTCACGACGTGAGAAAGGGCCCCGGTCATGAGTTCGACGTTGCGGTCGAGGGTTTCGCCGGACTGGAATGCCGCCAGGGCGGCCAGCCCTTGCGGCACGGAACGGGTCGGCGCCACGCACACCTCGCGGTCGGTCCATTTGGCGGCCTGGTTGGCGGTCATGATCACGTTCGGGTTGTTCGGCAGGATGATCACCCGGTCGGCGCCGGTTCCGTTGACGGCTTTGAGCAGGTCTTCTGTGCTGGGGTTCATGGTTTGGCCGCCGCGGACCACGGTGGTTGCCCCCATGTCGCGCAAGGCGCCAGCCAGCCCATCGCCGGCGGCGACGGCAACGATCGCAATCGCGCCCGGAGTTGGCTTGGAATCCGGGGTTGTCGCGGCGTTGCCCACCAAGATTCGTTGCTCGGCAAGCGCCGCCGTTTGGCGCGCCATGTTGTCGATCTTGATCTGGTCCAGCGATCCCAGCCCAGTCGCATAGTCAAGAACCTGACCGGGGCGTTCGGTGTGGATGTGGACCTTGATGATCGTATCGTCGCCCACGATCACGGCGCTCTGGCCCATCGCCGCGATTTCCTCGCGGACGCGCTCGAAGTCCAGGCCCTGCCCGAAGACCATGAAGTTGGTGCAGTAGCCGTAGGAGTCGTCACCATGTGTGCCCGCGAATTCCGGAACCAAATGGAACGGCGCCGTGGATTCAATTGCGGCGAGGTTCGCTTCGCCGACCGTGGTGTCGCCGAGGGCGTACCGCTCCAGGCCTTCGAGGATGATGACGAGGCCCTGGCCGCCGGCATCGACCACACCGGCCTGGCGCAGGATGTCGAGCAACTGCGGGGTCGAATCGAGGGCGGCCTGCGCTCCCTCGATAGCCTGACGCAGGACCGCGGTCAACGACGGCGAGCGCTGGGCAGTCGCTTCCGCGCGATCGGCTGACCCCCGGATCACCGTCAACATGGTGCCTTCGACCGGCCGCATCACGGCCTTGTACGCGAGTTTCTGGGCGCTACGCAGGGCGCGGGCAAGATCCTGGCCGTCGAGTTCGTCGCGATCCACGATGCCGCTGGCGAAGCCGCGCAGGATTTGCGACAGGATCACCCCGGAGTTGCCGCGGGCACCCATGAGGGCGCCGTGCGCAAGATGCCGGCCGACCTCGGTTACGGAACTCGTTTCGGGCGGGATTGCGCGTACCGCCGAGTCCATGGTCATCGCCATGTTGGACCCGGTGTCACCGTCGGGGACGGGGAAGACGTTGAGGCCGTTGACGAACTCGCGCCGCGCCTCCAGCGTTGCGGCGGCCAGGGCGAATGCCTCACCCAGCTGGCGGCCGTCCCAGATCTGGGTCCGGGCGGCCGTCATCCCGCTTGGAGAGCCGCCGCTCACAGCGGCCCTCGCGATCCGGAACTGACGTGGAGCCCTTCGACGTTGACATTGACGCGCGCGACGTCCAGGCCCAGCACCCGTTCCACCTGGAACGTCACCGCCTGCATCACGTTGGAGGCGACGGTGAAGATGGGTGTGCCGTACTCCATGACGACCGAGAGCTCGATCGAAACCTTGCCGTCGTCGACCGAGATGTCGATGCCGCGCGCCTCGCTGGAAAAACCCAGCTTGCGGCTGATCGCGGAACCCAGTGATCGGGGCGCCATGTCCACGATCCCGTAACAGGCGAGCACAGCTTCATGGATGATCGTAACGATGGCGCCGTCGGCGATGCTGACGCGGCCTCCGGGGACAGGTTGGGAATCGTGATTGGGCATGCTCACTCCGGCGCCTGATCGCACGATGGGCCTGGCGCAACCGGTCGACATCGAGAACGCAGGCGAATCGCGCAAGCATACTCGTTTGCACGGCGTCGCGGTCCAGACACGGTCGATCGGGATTGGGTCCGGGTCGTGGATGTGACGCACCAATGTGCATCCGTGCGTCCGACCAGTGTAGTCACGTTTTCTTGTACGGCTGCGTATCCAGCGGGGCCAGCTCCCTCCGCCCGTGCTTGCCGACCATCGATTGCCGCTTCACCGGTTTTAGGCGCGACCGGCCCTGGCCACGACGGGCGGAGGGAGTGCAGCAGCCGTACAGAAGTCGAGTCCGATGGGTCCGCGCAAAAACGTGCGTCCCACTTCCGGGGTCGTGGCCGGATTGCGAGTGACCCCGGCCCTGTGGTAGGCTACGCCCTTGGATAGGCGTCGTCTCCGGGCGGCGCTGCTTTAACGCCCGGCGCATTCAGGCGCCAAGCAGTCAGCGCAACGTGGATCCCGTCGGATGCATCCGTTACGCGGCGGTTATGTGAAAGGGAGGCCCGCCGTGGCCGGTAAGTGCGACGTTTGTGGCAAAGCCAAGACCTTCGGCAATAATGTGAGCTTCT
>JBGTNF010000058.1:0-8972 GCA_041743205.1 Thermomicrobiales bacterium
ATGGCGGCGGTCTTCCCGCCGATCATCGTCAGGTAATCGTCGGGCGTGACCGACGGGCTGGATTCGAATTCGAGATCGAGCACCTGACCCCGGACGATCTCGATCGTCATCCGGTTGAACTCGTCCGCGAGACGCAGCAACGTCTTGGGAGTCACGTACGCCAAATCCGTGCTGAGGAGGGTGCGCTGAGCAGCCGCAAACATGGCGTCACCGGCGTTGATTGCCTGGGCGTCGCCCCAAATTCGCCACACCGTCGCCCGGTGGCGCCGGTTCGGGCTGCGGTCCTGGATATCGTCGTGGATCAGCGTGAAGTTGTGGAGCAGTTCGATGGCTGCCGCGAGGGGGGCGGCGACCCGTGGTTCGCCGCCCGCCGCCAGGCAACACAGGAAGGCCAATTGGGGCCGGATTCGCTTGCCTTGCACGGCTTCGCGGACATCGGCTGGCGTCAGGTCACCGCTGGATTCGATCCAACCCAGGTGGAATCGGGCCATCCTCGCCAGGAGCGGGGCGTCGCCTTCGAGTTGATCGATCGAGAGTCGGAGTTCTTGCTCCAGCAGTGAATCGAAATCGTTGCTGGGACGGGAGGCGGCGTCGATAACGGTGTCTCCTCGGTGAACGGTCCGATGCGCTTCGCCCAGCATCATCCCGTGAATCGCGGGTCGCGTCCACCGCAGGTTGGCCAGGTGGAAAGTGTAGGGCATGCGTTCCGGAAGACTGATGGAACAATCGAGCGCTACATTCCGGTGCGGCTGCCCGACGCGGCTGCCCGGATGTCGAGGGCGCCGATGAATCCGGAAAGGGGCCTTATCCTGTAGACTTAGGCACAGGGATGAAGCGTGACTTCGTCTCCGTGAAGGACGCCGCTTTTGCCACCGGGCGAGGCGTGTTGGGTAGCGACCTTCCGTACGCACAAGGATCAATCACCAAATGATGTACTACATCATGTTCATGATTCCCGGCCTGTTGTTCATGCTCTGGGCGCAACACAAGGTCAAGAGCACGTACAAGAAGTATTCACAGGTCCAGAACATGGCCAACGTGACAGGCGCCCAGGCGGCGCGTCGGGTATTGGACAGCCAAGGCCTGCAGGACGTTGCGGTCGAGTCGATCCAGGGTGAACTGACCGACCACTACGATCCGCGGTCGCGCGTGCTCCGCCTGTCGCAGGGCGTGTACAACGTGGCCTCCGTCGCCGCGATCGGGATCGCTGCCCACGAAGCGGGCCACGCCATTCAGCACGCGAAAGCCTACGGTCCGATGAAGTTGCGGTCAGCGCTGGTGCCCGCCGCCAACATCGGCTCCACGCTCGGGTTCGGCGTGCTCTTCCTCGGGATCATCCTGAGCCAGGTCGGCCTGGCTTGGGTCGGCATCGTGCTCTTCTCCCTGGCGACCGTCTTCGCGCTGGTGACGCTGCCGGTCGAGTTCGACGCCAGCGCCCGGGCCAAGGCGGCGCTCGTTCAGGTCGGACTCGTCGATTCCGGCGTCCGTGGCGGACAGGAGGGCGGCGGCGTTTCGGCGGTGCTCAGCGCTGCTGGCTGGACTTACGTAGCCGGGTTTGCGTCCTCGGTCCTGACGCTGCTCTACTACGTGATGCTCGTCACCGGCATGCGCCGGGAGTAAAACGGAACCTGATCCTCACGGACAACGACACAACGCCCCGGCTGGTCATCCAGCCGGGGCGTTTCCCTTTATGTCATTCCGAGCTTGCGAGGAATCTATTTCACCAGATGCGAAAGGCAATCCCTACAACGAACGCGCAACTTCCATTCCGTGGGCGAGGACATCCAGATGCTCCTCGAGCGTCCGGTAGCCAAGTCGTTCCGTGACCAGGGTTACGTGACTTGCCCCGGCGCTGGTCCAGGCATCCAAATCCCGCTTCCAGATCGTATCGGCGTGGGGCGTCAGGTTGATCCAGCCTTCCAGGCCAACTTCGACGGGGTCGCGGTCGATTCGCCGGAGCTCGTCGTGGAATGTTTCGAGCTGACGCTCGGCCTCCTCGCCAATTCGCCCCAGGAGAATGAACCCGTCGCCGATGCGGGCAGCCCGACGGATGGCCGGTTCGGCCGCGGCGCCGATCCAGATGGGAACCTGGCCGGATGCGGGCCGTGGATTGATGCCAGCCTCGTCGAGCGAATGAAACGAACCGTGATAGTCGACGACGGAATTGCTCCAGAGCGCCCGCAGGACCTCGATCTGCTCCTCGAACCTCCCGGCGCGCGTCGTCCAGGTTTCGCCGAGTGCGACGTATTCCAGTTCGCTCCAGCCGATGCCGACTCCCAGCCGCACCTTGCCGCCGGTGAGCGTGTCGATGGCAGCGACCTGCTTCGCGACGAGGGCCGTCTGCCGCTGGGGCAGGATCAGGACGCCGCTGGCGACCTCCAGTTCTGGCGCAATTCCCGCCACGTAGGCGAAGAGGCTGAAGATTTCCTGCACGGGAAGTTCGTTGGAGAACACGTTCCGCGCCGCGCCTTGATACGTGGGCGTGCCGCCAACTACGTGATCTTCCGAGGTGATGTGGTCGAACCCAAGGTCACGGATGGTGGTGGCGTAGGTCCGGATATCGTCGATGGACCCGGTGAGTTCGGTCTGGGGGATCTTGGCCCCGATCCGGGGAGCGTGCGATGACATCACGACGGCCTGCCTTTACATTTCGCCGATGATGCGCATCGCCCGGTCGAGCGCGTCGAGGTGTTGCTGGACGGAGGTGAACTTGGCGCCCATGGTGTTGACGGTCAGGTGCGAAACGCCCTGCTCGCGCCACCAGGAGTAGTCGCGCTTCCAGTCGTCCGGGTTCGTGCCGGCCACCGAAATCCGTGGTTCGATGCCGAAGGTGGCGGGATTGCGGTCGTTGCGCTGCATCTCATCCCGCAGTGTGCCCATGATCCATTCGTACGTTTCCCGGGAGCCGGAGTTCGGGAAAAAGCCGTCGGCCAGTCGTGCGGCGCGGCGCACCGCCACCTCGGCGCTGCCGCCGATCCAGAGCGGGATCGGCCGCTGCACGGGCATCGGGGCCAGGCCCGCCTGGTCGATCGTGTGCCACGTACCGTTGTAGCTCACGATCTCGTCGCGCCATAGCGTCCGCAGCACGTCCATCTGCTCTTCGAGTCGTTTGCCCCGGTTGCCGAAATCCTCGCCCAGACCCTGGTACTCGATATCGTTCCAGCCGATCCCGACGCCGAGACGGGTCTTGCCGCCGGTCAACAGGTCGAGCGTCGCCGATTGCTTGGCGACGAGCGCTGTTTGCCGCTGGGGCAGGATCAGCACGCCGGTCACCATCTCCAGGTCCGGGACGATCGCCGCGAGGTAGCCGAAGAGTACGAAGACCTCGTGGAACGGGCTATTTTCATCGTACCGGTTGATAAGCTTGGGATGGTGCGCCTGTTGGCTGCCGCTCAACACGTGGTCGTAGGCCAGGATGTGGCGGTAGCCGAGTTCGCGGACCGTGATCGCATAGGTCCGGATGTCGTCGAGATCGTTCCCGATCTCGATTTGCGGGAACACCGTCCCAATCCTGAACTCGCCCGCCGGGCCCGCCGACGCGGGAGTGCTTCCAATCGACACAGACACCTCCTGATTGGTTGACGCGTTAACGTCCATGAACGGCCGGTTGAGCGTATGCCCACCGGAGACGCGACGCGATCCCGTGACGGAATCGCCATCGACCCGACAGCCGCTACCCAATGGATAGAATCATGACATCCAATTCCCCCAGCAACCACGACGTGTCGCTGACCAGCCAGCCGGCAGGACCAGCCCGGGTGGCCCGGCGGACGTTCGTCACCGGCGCGGCCGCCGGCGGACTGCTCCTGCCGTACAGTGGCGTGGCGGCCCAGGACTCGCCGCCGATCGAGCAACGCGGCGACGAACCATCCGACGAGGGATTCGACATCGTCGAGCCGGAACTGGAGCCGACCATTTCCGCCGAGGAAGACTCGGACACGATCACCGACATCGTCGAAGGCGAGGGCGCCCGGTATTTCGCGCAAACCGGACATAACCTCGATGAGCCGTTCCTCTCCGCGTGGTTGCTGGCGGGCGGGGAGGCCGGACCGGGAGTGCCGATTTCGGAACCGCGCCTCGTTGAAGGCGAAGGCGCGATCCGCCAGGATTTCGAGGGCTTCGCGCTGCTCTACGATCCGAACGTGGAAGTGGAAGAAGCCCTGCGGGTGGCGCCCCTGCCCGATTCGATCGTCAGTGAGGTGGCGACCGGAGCGGCGGCGAGGCGAGTTCTGGCGTGCCGATCCGGCCAGGTGTCCTGCCAGTTCTTCGCGGCTACCGGCCACACCGTATCCGGTGTCTTCGCCACCTGGTGGGCGGATCACGGCGGCCAGCAGTTGCTCGGTCTGCCCCTGTCGGAAGTCGCCACCAGCGGCGGCGCGTCGGTCCAAGTGTTCGAGCACGCGGTGCTGGAAGCCGATGCCTCGCAAACCGTCACCTTGCGCAAGGTCAACACTGACCTGGCCATGCAGTCTGGAGCGGGGGAAGACCCCGCGTTCCTGCCGGCCCCGCCAACCTTGGGCACCAGTTGGCTGGTCGCCGCCAGCGACGGCCTGCGCTTGCGCTCCGGGCCAGACGCCAACGCCGAGGTGATCGCGGTGCTGCCGGACAGCGCCGAGTTCATCGCCGCGCCGGGCATGTCTGGCGATTGGGCGCCAGGCTACGTCGATGGCTTTTCCGGCTGGGTCGCCGCCGAGTTCCTGACTACCCGCGAGGCCCTGGCCGGCATCGACAGCGACAACTGGCGGCTGGACGTGTGGCAGGGCCTGACCCTGAGCGACACCAACATCCGGCGCGAACCATCCACTGGCGGCCAGTCGGTGCGGACGATTCCGTACCAGGAGCCGGTCGTGATCGTGGATTGGGTGCGGGGCGAAGCAGTGGTCGACACCCAGATCACCTGGGCGGAACTGGAAGACGGCACGTTCGTGTACGCCCGTAATCTCGGACGTGCCGCGCCGGTCGAGCCGCCCGAGCTTGGTCCGGACGCGCCGAGAGACGGCAAGTGGATCGATGTCCACCTGACGCAGCAGCTCATGGTCGCCTACGAAGGCCGGACTCCCGTGCGAACCGTGGTCACCACCACCGGGATGCCCGGCTGGGAGACGCCGCCGGGCTACTACAGCATCAACAACCGGGTCGCGAACGAGACGATGGAAAGCGGTTCGATCGGCGCCGAGGATTTCTACGTCCTCAAGGACGTGCTGTTTACCCAGTACTTCACGGATCGCGGACACGCGCTGCATTACGCCTGGTGGAAGAACGCCGAGACGATCGGCCGGCCTGGAAGCCACGGCTGCCTCAACCTGCTCCTCGAAGACGCGCAGTTCTTCTGGGACTGGGCGGACATCGGCACCGTCGTCGTTTGCCGCGAGGGGTAGCACCGGGTTCAGCAGGAACCTGCGCAACTCGCAACCGCGCCTCGTTGCTAGGTCTGCGTAGGGTTGCAGAGCTTGCTCCGCCCGCGCTGGCGCTTGGGCGGCACGAGATGTTCATCGCAGTGCCGGTTTCTTGAAATCGCAGCCCCACGGATGAGAACCGGTCCAGAGGTTCCTCTCCTCGATCTGTCGCATCGCAACACGGGCGGAGCAAGCTCCGCAGCCCTACGCAGTCCTTGGAGATATGGGACACATCGATCTGGACAGTCCACTCAGCATGACGGATGGAGGGGCCTTTGCCATAGAACAGAATGATGTGGACAGCCCACTCGGTTATTCCGCCGCCACCCTGAGATCGGCCGTTTAACGGCCGGTTTTTGACCCGTCTGCGGAAAACGTGGCATAGTGCGTGCAGGTGAGAACGTGATCGAGCGGCTGGTGGCTCCAGTCGCGGCTCCCTGATCGCTACGTGTCGCCCGGCATCCTTCTCCCATTCATTGCGCACCAAGGATTCCAGGATCGACATTCATCCACGACAGATGACCGCCATGCCCAATCGGCCCAAACCGTTCTCAAGCGAGTGGATGAACGCCCCGGCGCCGGTCGCCGCGCGGCCGCATCGCCTGCCGCCCACCGCCAACCGGCAGATGGTGTCGTTCTTCGGCCACTTTCCCGGCGAACGGGCGCTGACCGTCCTGGTGCTGCTGACGCTCATCCTGGGCTCGTTCTGGTTGGCCGGGCCGCGTGGTGAAGCGCACGTCGCGAGCGGCAGCAATCTCATCGCCCAGGCGCCGGAAACGCCCCAGATCCGGTTCGATGCCGCCCAGCCAACGGTGGAGGCCGAGATTTCGACCGAATCGCTGCTGGTAACCGATGGTTCTCCCGGTGAATCGGTTGAGGCGGTGGTGCCCAACCTCAACCTCCAACCCGCGCCCGTCGAAGAGGAACCGACAACCCTGGGCGGTCTGTTGCCCAACAACCGCATCCTCTCGTTTTACGGCTTCCCGGACAACGCGCAAATGGGCGTGCTCGGCGAGTACGACATGGACCGGTTGCTGGAGCTCCTCCGCGAACAGGCTGCCGAGTACGAAGCGGCGGACCCGTCCACGCCGGTGATCCTCGCCTTCGAGGTCGTTGCCTCGGTCGCCCAGCAATACCCCCAGGCCGATGGCAGTTACCTGCTCGACGCGCCGTCCGCCATGCTCAACGACTACGCCGATTTTACCCGCGAGAACGGGCTGCTCCTGATCCTGGATGCGCAGGTGGGCTACCGCACGGTCGAAAACGACGTCAAGGGGTTGCGGCCGTGGCTGGCGCAGGAGCACGTTCACCTGGCGATCGATCCCGAGTTTGCCATGGCCGACGGGCAAACGCCTGGCGTGCACATCGGCAGCATCGACGCGGTGGACGTGCAATGGGCGCAGCAGTGGCTGATCGAGCTGGCCAACGAGGAAAGTGTCTCCCCGAAGCTGTTGATCGTGCACCAGTTCAAGGAATCGATGATCACCAACAAGGAACAAATCGTGCCGGCGCCGGGCGTTCAGGTCGTGATCGACGCCGATGGCTGGGGTCCTCCCGACCAGAAACGCGCCTCGTATGACGTAGTCGCCAACGCCATCGTGGTCGAGTACGGTGGGGTCAAGCTGTTTTACCAGCAGGATGACCCGCTGATGACGGCGGAAGATATCGTCAACCTCGAACCATCCCCACTTTTCGTCATGTACCAGTAATCGTTCCGCGCAGGCGTCGCGAGTATGCTTGGCCCGACGCTCGGTAAGGGCGACGGTGGACGGCGTTTGCCCGAATCACGATACACGCGAGGAACTGTTCGATATGGGGAAGATCTACGTCCTGGCGGCTCGCGAAATCGAGCGGCTCCTGGGGTCGGCGCTGGTTGGACGAATCGCCTGCTGCGCGACGGAGTTCGACGGCGAGGCCCGACCCTTCGTGGTTCCCCTGGCGTACGGCTACGATGGCGAAAGCGTCTACGCATTCAGCGGCATGGGCCGCAAGATCCAGGTCATGCGCGCCCAGCCGCTGGTGTCGTTCGAGGTCGATGAGGCGATCGCCGAGGATCGCTGGTCGAGCGTGATCGCCGACGGTGCCTTCGAGGAGTTGACGACCGACGCGGGGCGTCGCCTCGCCCACCGGGTGCTCTTCGGCGAGAACTCGCCGTTTCCTGACTTTACGCCTCAGCAGATCGTCTATCGGCTTCGGCTGACGCGGAAAACCGGGCGCTTCGAGCTTCCCGATGGGGAGTCACCTCCATCGGGATGGGTCACCCCGTGACCCCGGCTCGATCGTATATCGCGATCGGCACGATCGTCGTCGCCCACGATGGTGACCGGGCGCCGTCGACGTCCCTCCCACCCCGGAACGACGGCGATACCGGCCCGTCAGCGGTTGGCCCCTGCCGCTGTCTCGCGCTTGACGCGGACTCCAAAAGGTTGTATCACCAAGGCAAGGTTTTCACCTGAAGAGCCTTTCTGCGGGCATGCGAGCAGGTTCACGCCAATGGCTGACCGGGTTCGCCCGACCTTCCGGCCCGCGGCAACTGACAACGGCATGGCGCAGGCATTCGATACGTTCCTGAGGAGGATCAATCCAGTGAAGCGTTATCTTCCAAACCCCGTCAACGAACTCATGAAGGCGTCGTACACCGGGCAGATGTCCCGGCGCGACATCGTCAAGCGCGGCGGCGCGTTGGGTCTGAGCGCGACCATGATGGGCACGATTCTCGCGTCCCACAACGCGACCGCCCAGGATGCCTCGCCGGCAGCGGCCGAGCAGCCGGCTGGCTGGTCGATCGAACTCCCGGCTGATCTGCCGGATCTCGCCGGCATCGAGCTCGCCGTGCAGTTGAGCGATGATGGCGTTGGCGCCCCGTTCGATCAGGCCTGCTGTGATGCATTCGCCGCCGCGACTGGCTCAACCGTCAATTACATCAAGGGCGCCACGTCGGCGACCGAGCGCCTCACCTTCCTTCAGCAGACGATGGCCGCCCAGTCGGCGGACATCGACGTCGCCCAGATCGACGTGATCTGGCCAGGCATCTTTGCTGCCCACGCCGTGGACCTCTCCGACCAGGTTGGCGATGTCGAATTCTTCGAACGCATCCAGGCCAACAACACGGTCGATGAGGCGCTGGTTGGCCTGCCGTGGTACACGGACGCCGGCCTGCTCTACTACCGGACCGACCTCCTCGAGAAGTACGGTTTCTCGGCCCCGCCGGCGACCTGGCAGGAACTCACCGACATGGCGACCACCATCGTCGAGGGCGAGGCGCCGAACAACACCGCCTTCACCGGCTTCACCTTCCAGGGCAACGCCTACGAAGGCTTGACCTGCAACGCTCTCGAATGGCAATTCTCCAACGGCGGCGGCTCGATCATCGAGCCGGACGGCACGGTTTCGATGAACAACGAGCAGTCGGTCGCCGCGCTCGACCTGGCGCGAAGCTGGGTCGGCACGATCTCGCCGGAAGCGGTGACTGGCTACGGGGAAGAGGAGGCCCGCGCCGTGTGGCAGGGCGGCAACGCCGCTTTCATGCGTAACTGGCCGTACGCCTACTCGCTGAGCGCGGCCGAAGACTCGGTG
>JBGTNF010000059.1:0-4371 GCA_041743205.1 Thermomicrobiales bacterium
GATGGAGCTGCGCCGGCCCCGCCACAGCCAGGCCCAAACGCTTGCCGACCTCGGCGAGGACCGGGTGCGGGAGCTGGTGGGCCGGCTCGTGGCCGCCTGGGACGCCGCCGACGTGCCAGCGATCCTCGACCTGCTGACAGCAGACGTGCAGTTCGGGATGCCGCCATTCCCGGCCTGGTTCGATGGCCGCGACGCCGTGGCCCGCTTCCTGACCGAACGTGTCTTCGCCACACCCTGGCGCCTGGCGCCATCGACCGCCAACGGGCAGATCGCGTTTGCCGCTTACCAGCAGAACGATCCCAACGGGCTGTTCGAGCTGTCCGCCATCAACGTGATGACGCTCGACGGCGACCGCTTCTCCGGCATCATGGGGTTCCTCGACCGCAGGGTGTTCGCCGCCTTCGACTTCCCGCCCACCCATCCCGATCCTGCCTGGAATAGCGGCGACCGATGAGTTTCCGCGCTCACGCGTCTCCATACGTAGAGAAGCGAGGACACGCTCTCGTTTCTGGAGGAATACGGTCTGGTTCCGGATTTGGGGTGGCCAGGGCGTTGCGGCGCGACCGCCGCCCGTCCTGACCGTCACGCTCCAGGCCGGACTGACCGCGTTCGAACAGGCAGGAGCAACGGTGAACTACGACGAGATCGTGAAGACCATGAATGCCGATCCCACCGTGCAGGAGTTGCTGGCGGCGCCCATACCGGCACGACTCGCATACCTCGGCAGGAACGGGGCGCCGCGCGCGATACCCGTGAGCTACCTGTGGAACGGACACGCGTTCGTGTTCGCGTCCCCGGTGACCTGGGCCAAGGTGGACGCGCTTCGGCTCAATCCGCAGGTAGCCCTCACGGTCGATGAGACGACGTTTCCGCCACGGGTCTTCATGGCGCGGGGGACGGCCTCGATCGAGATCGTACCGGGCATCCCGCAGGAATACATCGACGCCTCCCGCAGGATCGTGGGCGATGAGCTTATGCCGTCATGGGAGGCTGAGGTCAGGGGCAAGATCCACGAGATGGCGCTGATCACCATCTCGCCGACCTGGCTCAAGGTCGTGGACTTCGAGACCCGTTTCCCGGGCCCGTCGTAGCGGCGCGGTGTGGGGATACCTGCATCGCCTGACCCTCCCGCTGCTGGATCGTTGGCCGGGCGCACTGGCCCGATCGGGGAACGATTCGCGCTCTTCCTGGCCCGCTGAGGTGTCACATCGTAGCGCTCGTCGCGTTGTGGGCCTGAACGTGGATCAGGAGGAGCAGCCATGAATCGGGAAATCATCTGGCGGTCGGAAGACGGAATCGGGGCGGAGTACCTGTTCCTGATCGAAGGCGAGAAAGGCATCGTCGCTGACAGCGTGGTCTTCGCCACGCGTGACGCCGAGCCCTCACGTGTGCGGTACCGCGCGGAAATCGATCCTGCCTGGCGAATCAGGCGCATTGCCTTGTCGGTCGAACAGGCAGACGAGGCGCCGCGCGCCCTCGACATTCGCTCGGACGGCGCGGGACACTGGCGCGACGCCGACGGCGTGGCGTTGCCGCGATTCGATGGCCTGCTGGACATCGACATTTCGGCCACGCCGTTCACGAATACGTTACCGATCCGTCGCCTGCGGTTGCGACCGGACCAGGTCGAGCCCATCACCGTGCTCTTCATCCACGTCCCGACGCTGGCGATCGAGCCGTGGAATCAACAGTACACGGGCTTGACGAAAACGTCCGTGCGCTATGAAACGGTCGGCTCCGACTTCCGGCGCGAGTTGACGATCGACGCCGACGGATTGGTGGTCGACTACCCCGGCCTGTTCCGCCGTGTGTGGAGCCGCTAAAGCGGGAACTGGCGACCAAAGTCGACGATCCAACGTATCCAGCAGGGCAGGCCGGCGAGATTTCTCGACCCCGCTCGAAAAGACGTCTACTGCCCAACCAGTTGACGGGCAATCGGCGAGCATCGATGTCGACCGGATTGCGCCTCAGGCGCGCTCGTCGGGGTCACGGAGGTCGTCACGGATCCAGCCGATGTAGCGCGCGGCGGAGCGGGTCACTGCGGCGTGCGCGTCCGTGTCGATCAGGCCGGGGTGAAAACAACTATAGAGCCGGTCGAATGGCCACGGCTTAAGGGCGTCGACGATCTTCCGGATCGATCGCTCGGGCAGCGGGATCAGGTTGGGGTAGCTGCGCATGAAGGAGACGGTCCTGCGGTCGGCGCCGACCAGGAACGTGTCGCCGCTGAACAGCGCCCCGCGGCCACCGGCGCCGGCTCGCCAGTGGAGCACGGCGCTGCCGGCGAAATGTCCGCCGCACTGGACGAGCGTGACGCCCGGCAGCGCCTCGTGGCTACCCTGCCACAGCCTGATCACGTCGTCCGGCCGGCCATTCCAGCGCCGGTCGTCTTCATTGACGAAAACCGGCACGCCCCCGAATTCGTGACTCAGGGAGATCGAGACGCCGGTCAGGTGGGGGTGGCTGGAGGCGATCGCGGCCAGTCCGCCGAGGTCCCGGATGGATTCCAGCAGCGCGTCATCGTAGAAACCGGGGGCATCCCAGAGCAGGTTGCCGGTGGGCGTGCGCACCAGCAAAGGGCGGTGCCCGATGCCGACCTTCGGGGCGATCGTGAGGCCGGAGAGGTCCGGTTCCAGTTCATCGACGCTGGCGGTCCGGTCTTCGCGCAATTCGGCGAGCGTGGTCCAGCGCTGGCCGCCGGGCGGGAGGTACTGGCGCTCGTCTGAACAGATCGCACACGTAGCGGGCGGTACGGGCGTGTCGGCGTGTTCGATGCCACAGGTGGCGCAGAGCCAGAGCGTCATGGCGAGGTCCTCTCGTTGGCTGGCCGGTTGCGATGTGCCGTGAGCATACCGCGTACCATACTTGGCAGTTCGGGCCGCCGCTCATGGCGGCCCTACGACGCACATCTTCCTGGAAGGGCAGGGCCGCCTCAACGAACGTTTCCACGGTCACATCGAACAACGGCGTCACGGTTCCGCACATCGGGCTCGGCGTCTGGTAAATCCCGGATGGCACGGTCGAAGGCGTGATAGCCACGGCGATCGAGCGTGCCGGGCGCTTCTGGCGCGTTTCAGGGGCGACCAGTACAGTACCGATGCGGTGAGCCAATTGATCAGGGGTCACACGGACGTGAGCCCAGGTGGGGAGGTGGAGCAAGCGGGGGCGCCGATGGGATCCAGACCATGTTGTTGCCATCACAGGGAGTCTTGCGCATGTCGCGTGCACATCGTTCAACCCGCCTGGGCCTCGTCGTCGCCTTTGCCGTCCTCGCCCTCTCGGTTCCGGCTGGCCTGGCTCAAACGCCCGTGGCCTCGCCAGTCGCGGGGGACGGCCCGCACCCGGCGCACATCCACGCCGGCACGTGCGTCGAGCTCGGTGACATCGTCGCGCCGCTGTCAGATGTAGTGGACCTGGAGGCCGGCAGTGGGGAGCAGGTTGGCGCCACCACCGCCCAGCCGGTGAAGGTCGGCGCCACCGTCGTGGACCTGTCGCTCGAGGAGATCATCGCGGGCGCGTACGCCATCAACGTCCACCTGAGCGCCGAGGACATCGGTGAGTACATTGCCTGTGGCGATATCGGGGGCGTCGTCATCACCGACTACGATAACCGGTCCGAGTTGAACATCGGGTTGCAGGAACTCAACGACTCCGGCCACGTCGGCACGGTCTGGCTCGGCGACGATGGAGACCAAACGATCATCGAGATCATCCTGATCGAGCCGGAAGAACTCGACTAGCATCGGCACATCCTCACCCCACGAGCGACGGCCCGGCATCGCGCCGGGCCGTCGCTCGTTCGTTCTGGACGATTCCGGCGCGTGTCAGGCGGCGGGCGTACCCGACGGCGTAGCGGCCGGCGTGGCCTCGTCGAGGTCGATCCCAATGTATTCCATGTACTCGACGTCTCTGGCCCGGGCGAGGTCGCACTCGCCCATGCAGACGTTGATCGATTCGTCGAAAACCCAGCGGCCGTCTCGTGCCGGGTCCTGGGCCAGGATGTGGACCTCGACGTACCAGTACGGGGTTTCGTCGGCATCGGCCAGCGTCAATGGGTAGGCGTTCGAAGGCAGGAGTTGGACGATCGGCACGGCCACGCGGCCATCGGCCAGCTGGAAAGCTTGCTCCGGGTTCGGGACGGTGGCAATGAAGTCGGTGATCTGGAGCGGCCAGGGCGTCGCCGCGTCGAACAGATCGGACTCGATGAAGTAGTCCCGCCAGTCGCCGGAGAGCACCGTTTCGCCAAGCTCGCGGGTGGCGTCGAAGCGGTCGAGCTGGGCCAGCAACTCGTCCTCGGTTTGCTCGAAGCCGGGGAGGACGCCGGGTCCGTCGCGGGTGAGGCGCGCGGTCTGGAGCGCGGCGCGTTGGCCTGCC
>JBGTNF010000060.1:0-3993 GCA_041743205.1 Thermomicrobiales bacterium
TCTGCCGTCGGGCCTCGTCGATCATGCCCGGCGAGAAATCCGTCAACGTGATCTGCCAACCCTCTGGGATGCGGTCATGGTTCTCCACCCACAGGTCGCCCGGACCACAGCCGAGCTCGAGGATCCGGGCGTTCTCGGGCAAGCTGAAGTGGTCGAAGACCCAACGGTGCCAACCGTAGGGGTTGACGCTGAAGCGACGATGCAGGTTGAAACGCGCCGCAAGGTTGTCGCTCGTTCGGTACTGCGTCGTCAACAGGTGATCGGTCTGGCCGACGCCGGGTCCGGTCATTGCGAACACCTCCCATTCCGCGACAGGTTCCTCGTCAGCTGAAAGCCGAAATGACCTCGTCGGCGAAGCGGCCGATCGGCTCGCGGTCGTGGGCCAGGTGCGGCATGTAGACGATCACGTAGTCGATCCCGGCCTCCTGCAAATCGTTGATGTGGGATTGGACGCGATCCGGCGAGCCGACGATCCTGCCCTTCGCGAACTCCTCGTAGGATTGCTCGCCCCGGACGTGGGCGGTCGCTGCGGCAGGGTCCTCGCCTTCGCGGGTGAGGAAGACATCGGCTTCGGCCGAGCGAATGATTTCGTCGTAGTTGCGGCCCACGGTCTCGCAATGCCCCTTGAGCACCTCCAGCTTGTGACGGCAGGTCTCGGGATCGCGGCCCACGTTGCAGGCGTCAGCGTACTGGGCCACCAGCTTGAGCGTGACTTTCTCGCCGCCCCCGCCGATCCACATCGACACCTTCTGGCCCGGAATCGCGCTCTTCGGCTCGTTGATCGGCCCGTCGATCGCGTAGCGTTTGCCCTGGAACGTCGGCCTGTCTTCCGTCCACATCTTGTGAATGATCTGGACCGCCTCGCGGAACATGCCCATCCGCTCCGGCACTTCCGGGAACCCGTAGCCGTAGGCGCGCCACTCGTGTTCGTACCAGCCGGCGCCGATCCCGGCGTTGAGCCTGCCGTGGCTGGCGACATCGACCGTGGACGCGATCTTGGCGTAGAGGGCCGGGTTGCGGTAGCCGTTGCAGCCGACCATCTGACCGATTCGCACGCGCTCGGTGTCGCGCGCCAGGGTGGCCGAGACCGTCCAGCATTCGAACGTGGTTTCCATCGTCGGTTCGGGCACGGTGTGGAAATGGTCGTAAACCCAGACCGAATCCCACGGCCCGGCGTCGGCCGCTTTGGCGACGGCGGTCATCGCCTCATATTGGGCGATCGGGTCGGCGATCCCGACAAGGTCCATCTTCCAACCCTGGGGAACGAAGAGCCCAAACTTCACGGTCATCGCGTCACATCCTTCAATATCGAAACCTAACCAGTCAAGAACCACAGTATACGGACCGTAACCGGGAACCGGACATCACGGGAGCCGCCTTGCGCCGAACCACCTGTGGTGAATCCGATCCAGTCCGGTCGGGGTATCAGGGATTGAGCGCTCATCCGACATCGATCTTCACCATACGCACAAGCGCCTCATCGGGCACAAGGAGCGATACCCAATGTTTACCCGGCTCAAGAATCTGCCAATGCACCTCGGCTTCCTCATGGTCTTCGCGGCGTTTGTCGCGCTCGCCCCATCCGGCGCCAGCGCCGCCGAATCGATCCGGGTGAGCGGTGAAGTCGCGGGCGGCGGCACCTTCGAGGGTGTTGTCGAGGAACCGGCCTTCACGAGCGAATTCGCACAAATCCGGTTCAGCGGACAGTTGGAGGGCGTCGTTGTGGTTGACGGCCTCGAAACCGCCATCATCCAGCAATTCGAGGTAAGCGCCGTCATTTCGGATCGTTCCGACTGCCAGACTCTTTTCTATTCGGCCGATCCCATCATGGTCGACGCGATCGGAGACGAAATCCAGCTTGACCAGGTCACGAAGACCAAGCCTCGCTCCAGCCTGCTGGGTGGCCTCCTCGGTGGCGACGCGTTCTGCGTAATTAGCGACCTCGCGGGCGATGACGAGGGGAATATCGACCGCGTCGTCGACCTTCTCAACGACCTCCTCGGCAACTAACCCGTCACCGGCGAATCGACAATCGATATCACGAGCCGGCGCGGGAAATCGAGTTCCCGCCCCGGCTCGATTCATGGCGCGCTCACCAGGGCGCCCCAGCGGTCGGCGTGTAGTACCATCGCGACACAGGATCATCATCCAAGCGAGTCCACTCGCCGGTCGCGGCGGACGGGGTAATCGCTGGGCTCAGGCATTCGCGGGGAGGGAGTTTCGCGCCATGACACGATGCACGTCCCGCCCCGGCGAATCCGGCCTGCTTGCGGTCGCCGCCCTCCTCGTCGTTGCGCTCTTCCTGTTCGTGCCCGGCTCGTCTTACGCGGTGCATGAGGGCGACACGATCCTGACCTTCGAGCCGGTCGCCGGTTCGCCGTCGCCCGCCGGTTCCGGCGATGGCAAGATCGAATTTCGGGGCGGAGCCGAACCGGTTTCCCGATGGACGGCCACCTTCCGGTTCGCGGGGCTCCAGCCCGGCGCCGCGTACGTCGTTCGCGTCCAGGGCCAGTTCGGTGAAGACGGTTCGCCCGAGGCTGCCGCGTTCACCACGATCTGCGGCTTTGGGGCCGACGCCGACGGCGATGGCGGCTGCTGGTACTACCTGGTCGGCCTGCGCCGGCTGGCGACGATCCAGGTCCAGATCGACGACGGAAGCGAAGCGGTGGCGCTGCAATCGACCCGGGCCGATGGACCGGGGTCGATGACCGGCATGACGAACAGCTACTCCTTTCCATTGACCGTGGCTCCTTCGAGCCCGATCGGTTCACCCGTCCCATCGGGAACGCCAATAACCGCGCACTGAAAAACCTGCCTGAACCCTTCCGGGTTCAAATGCGGGAATGCATCCAATAGCGTCAATCCGGCATAGGGGTCAGTGGAAGAGGTAGCGGCGAGGATGACCGTTGACGATCCAGGGGCAGGGAGCACGTCATTCCGGGCGAACGCCCGGAGTTGGCCAGAGGTCTGGATCCTGGACCCGCTGAGGCCAAGGGTGAAACAGTGAGCGGCGAACCGGCAACGGGTCGCCCGGACGATCAGGTCCATGCCGATCGGCGCACGCTGGCGGCCGTGGCCACCGGCGATCCGGCCGCTCTCGAACGGCTCTACGACCAGTACGCCACAGTGGTGATGACCGTCATCCAGCGCATGGTGCGCGATCGTCGGATTGCCGAGGAATTGTTGCAGGACGTTTTCCTGCGAACCTGGCAACGGGCCGAAACGTACGAGCCCGAACGGGGCCAGGTTCGAAACTGGATTCTGGGCATTGCCCACAACCTGGCGCTCAACGAACTGCGGCGACAACGGCGGCGTCCCGTGATCGCGGATTTCGGGTCCGAGCCTGGTGGTGATGGCGCGCTGGACGATCCGATCGCCAGGCTGACGGATTCCGGCCCCTTGCCCGAAGACCTTGCCTGGGTGCGGGAGCGGCGGGCAATCATTGCCGATGCGCTGTCGACACTACCCGTGGCGCAGCGCGACGTCATCGACCTCTACGCGACCGGGTATAGCCAATCGGAAATTGCCGCCCGGCTCGATGAACCGCTGGGCACCATCAAATCCCGCATGCGGCGGGGCTTGCTTCAGCTTCGCGATCTCTTGCCTGACCTGGGACCCGAACGTCACTGATCTCCAATCACGTACTCCCAATCGCAACCTGAGGCATGACCATCGTGAACACCCAGCCTGACGGCCACCACAACGAAATTGCCGAGTTGCTGCCCGATTACGCAATCGGGGCTCTGGATGATGGCGAGCTGGCGCGCGTTGAAACGCATCTCGAAACGTGCGCCCGATGCCGGGCGGAATTGGTCTGGTTGCTCGAATTCGGGAGTGTCGCCGCGCTGGTCGAGCCGCCGGCGTCCGGTCTCAAACACGCACTCTTCCAGCGAATCGGCGAACCGCTGCCCGGACGTCTTGCCGAAGGCGCCCCACGCCCGCTCCAGGTCGTTCCGACCGGGTCGTCCACGCGGCGCGGCGCGGTTCGCCGCC
>JBGTNF010000061.1:0-3099 GCA_041743205.1 Thermomicrobiales bacterium
GATCGCGGCCAGGCCGAGGGTGGCCGCGGCCAGCGCCGAGCCGGTCAGCAGGATCGCGGTCGACCCCTCCTCCGAACCGCTGCCGGTATCGGGCAGGGCGGCCACGTCGGCGTCATCACTGGCGTCGGCGACATCGGAGCCCTCATCGGCCATCGGGGTCGCCGCCCCATCGACCGGCGCCTCGGCGGTCGCGTCGGGCGCGATCTCGTCCTGGGCCGAGGCGGCGGTGAAGAGCGCGCCAAGTCCGAAGAGCGTCAACAGGCCCGCCAGCAGCAGCCGGTGGGGAACGAAACGGAATGTCCTGGGACCCATGCGGGTATCCTCCCGAAGGTCGTCGCACGTACGTCGCGCACTGGAGCCAGCCACAGTTCGGTCACCAGCGCGCGTCGGCGATACTCGCCTGGTCGACAACGACTTCGCCCCCTCCAACGCCTCCCCGGCCGGTATGGTTTCGGGTCGCCAGGCAAAGCTCCCACATCGGCATAGCCGTCGCACAGGATCATGTTGCGCCGGTCTACCTACGGCGCAGTCGTCAGCAACCGCTGGAGAGTCTCACGTGTCACGGCATTGGCCGGGAAAAAGCTCTCGATTGCGAGCTCGTCGAGGGTCACGTCAGTCGCGGTGCCAAACACCGTCGTCGTGCCGATGAAGCTGAGCTCACCTGCATCGGACCGAAGCACGAACGGCACGGCCACGTTGGACGTGGACGCCGGCCGCTCTGAACCTCCGTCCTGAAGCGGGTACGCGCTGACTTCGGTGAGCAGGTCTTGCAAAACCGGATCGCCACTGACGCCGATCTCATGCTGGAGGCGCGCCACCAGGTGCGATCGCAATGTCGCCCCGTTGGCGATCCGGGGCGCGATGCCCTCCGGGTGGAAGCAGAGCCGCATCACGTTGACTGGCGGCTGCAAGAGATGATCGGCGACGCCCGCCAGCAACAGCGGAATCGAGCGGTTTGCCGCCAGCAGCGTCCAGTGCCGGTCGATCGCCAGCGCCGGGTACGGCTCGTGCCCGCTGAGGATGAGGTCAACGGCCCCACGGGCCGACGCCAGCGCTGGATCGTCCAGCCGCCGTTCGGGGAAAACCGGCGCGAAACCCCCAGCCAGCAACAGCGCGTTCCGCTCCCGCAAGGGCACGTCGAGGTGGTCGGCCAGGCGCAGCAGGATCTCCCGGCTCGGCCGCGAGCGTCCGGTCTCCAGAAAGCTGAGATGGCGAGCCGACACCCCCGCCTCGTTTGCCAGGCCGAGCTGGCTGAAATGGCGTCGTTGCCGCCAGTCGCGCAGCACATCGCCAACGGTGCGTTCCATGATGCTCATGCTTCCCATCGTATCGGCCTGGCACAGGTTTTTCACCTACCTCTGAGGTAATTGGAATGGTCACATGGTTGCGTCAAGGTAGGAACCAGACGCGGGACCGGCACCGAGCCAACCAGCCCGCACGAAGAACTCAGAGGGAGTCTTGCATGAGCAGCCAGGCAGCCACCAACGACCTTGCCGCCGTCATCAATCGTTACATCGCGATCTGGAACGAAACCGATCCTGTCGCCCGTCGCACCCTGATCGACGCAACCTGGGCCAAGGATGCCACCTACACCGATCCGCTCCTCAACAGCGCTGGCCGCGACGGGATCGATGCGATGACGGCCGGATTCCAGCAAACGTATCCCGGCCACACGTTCGAGCTGACCGGGGATATCCCGCTCGACCGGGCCACCCACCGATTTCGTTGGCGGTTGCTCTCCCCAACCGGTGAGCCCCTGATGACCGGGGAAGACGCTTGCGAGCAGGACGCCGGAGGTCTCCTGCAGTCGATGGTGGGCTCGTTCGACCAGCCCGTGCCGGGGTCCTGAACCGAAAGGGATATGACCATGTTCAACCAATTCAGCCTGCGTTCGATCCTGCTCATCGATGGCATCGTCAGTGGCGCCATGGGTCTCTTGTTGGTTGCCGCCGCAGGTGTCCTCGACTCGGCATTCGACCTGCCGGCGCCATTTGTCCGCGGCGTGGGCGTCGTCCTGCTCCCGTGGTGCGCATTGCTGGCGGTCATCGCTACCCGGCGACTGATCAACCGGCGGGCAGTCTGGTTCGTGATCGCCGTCAACCTCGGCTGGGTAGCGGCCAGCCTGGCGCTCCCGTTCACCGGCTGGGTCGAGCCGAACGCGTTCGGCGTCGCCTTCATCGTCGTCCAGGCGATGGCCGTTGTCGTCTTCGCCCTCGTCCAGATCGCGAAGCAGGTCGAGGCAGCCTCGGTCGTGCAGGCTCAGGACCATCGCAGCTTCCAGGTGTGATGCCATCGAGCACGAGGCGAGTCCCTGGCAAGGACCAGCGCCAACCCAGGTGGCTCGCCCTAACCTCGCAGGCCGGTTCACGGGCGGGATCACACGATCCCGGTCGCACGCTCGCACCCGGCGAATTGACCTGAAGGCCTTCGAGGCGCATCATGGGCTGGAACCGTCGAACAGGTCAGTTGCCAGGAGCGGCCGATGTCCGGCATCCCCTCCCCTTCCCATCCCTCGGCGCTGCCGCTTCCACTGACGTCCTTCATCGGACGGGAACAGGAAATCGCGGTCGTCAGCGATCTGCTCCGCCGCCCGGACGTGCGCCTGCTGACGATTACCGGGCCGGGCGGCATCGGCAAAACCCGTCTCGCGATTCGTGCCGGCGAGGAGTTGCACGATCAGTTCGCCGATGGTGTCGCCTTCGTTTCCCTGGCGCCGGTGCACGATGCAGAACTGGTTGTCCCGACCGTCGCCCAGGCGCTCGGCGTTGCGGACGTGCCCGGACAGCCTGCCCTCCCGCGACTGCGCGCCGTCCTGAACGAGCGGCGCCCGCTCCTCGTGCTCGACAATCTCGAACACCTTCTGGAGTCGGCGGCGAACCTGGTCACCGACCTGCTGACCCACTGTCCGCACCTGAAGGTGGTGTGTACGAGCCGGATCCGGCTTGGGATCTCTGGCGAGCAGGTGATGCCGCTCGACGCCTTGGGTCCCGATTCGGCGCGGGCGCTCTTCGCGGCCCGGGCATCGGCCGCGTTGGCGGCATTTGCCGTCACCGCCGACCTGGAACCCGTCGTCGATGCGATCTGCGAGCGGCTGGACCG
>JBGTNF010000062.1:0-2196 GCA_041743205.1 Thermomicrobiales bacterium
TCACATTGAACTGGAGCGGAAGACGGGATTCGAACCCGCGACCTTCTCCTTGGCAAGGAGATGCTCTACCACTGAGCCACTTCCGCATTTCTTCGCCTTTCGGCAGGTGGGATTCTAGGCCGCTGGAGTACGCTGTGTCAAGGTTTGGACGGGCGCCCGGCGCGGATGTCGCCGGCGCTGACAGAGTCTGGGAGGCGAAGACGGCCATGACATCGACAGTGCTGCCAGGTGACCTGGTGACGACAACGTGGTTGCGGGACCACCTGCTGGAGCCCAGCCTTCGGGTGATCGACATCCGGGGCTACGTGATCGCGACCGATGAAGGTGGTGGACGTCAGCGCGCGACCTACGCGCCCGCTCCCGACGAATATCAGGCCGGTCACATTCCCGGCTCCGTGTTCGTTGATTGGACCCGGGACATCGTCGACCTCGATCACGACGTGCCGGCGCAGATCGCGGGTCCGGAACGATTCGCCAACGCGCTCGGAAAACTCGGGGTGGATGGCGAAACCGATGTCGTGGTCGTGGATCATGCCGGCGGTCATTTCGCGACCAGGCTTTGGTGGGCGCTGCGGTTTTACGGGCACGATCGGGTGGCGATTCTCGAAGGCGGATTCGCCGCCTGGGCCGCCGCGAACCTCGCCACCGAAACCGGGTACCACGATGTTCCAGGGAAGACGTTCATCAGCAAGCCCCAGCCCCGGCTCGTCAGCGATGCCGGAGGCGTGTTGGCGCAAATCGACGCTGGCGATCGGCAGATCGTCGACGCGCGCGACGCCGGAACCTTTTCGGGAGCTGTGCAGCGAGGTAGTCGCGGCGGGCACATTCCCGGGGCGATGAATCTTTCGGCCCGCGATTTGCTGGAGCCTGATGGCCGGTGGAAGACTCCCACGGCGATCCGCGCCACCGCCGCGGCGTCCGGCGTCGATCTCGATCGCCCGGTGACGGCCTACTGCAACGGTGGGGTCACGGCGACTGCCGTACTGTTCGGCCTGCACCTCGCCGGACTCGATGACCTCAGCAATTATGATGGGTCCTGGAACGAGTGGGGCGATCGCTCGGATTTGCCCGTCGAAGGCAACCGCGACCTGTGGGGCGTCGACGAGCTGGCCAACCGCGTGCCGGGCGCCAATCAGGGCGACGTACCGGAACAGACATGAACCGCGAACCGTCGATTCGACGCGTGAAACTGGTACACTCGTGTATCGTCGCATTGGCACGAGTCAAGGGTTTCTCAAGCTCCTTGATCGGTCCAAGCCTATCAATTGGCGACCGCCACACTGGCGATGGCCCACCTGAAAGGAATCGTTCATGTACATCGGCGGTGGAGCACTGCTCATCATCATCATTCTCATCCTGGTGTTTTTCGTTTTTTGACGGGCAGGAGCCGACGTTGATTCCAGCCGAGTTGAAGGCTCACGACGGGAAACAGCGAAAGCATCATGGGCCGTGCCCTTCGCTCCGGCGCGTCGGTAACGCCGGAGCGGCCGGGGTTCGCCGTCCAAAGTTTCGATGCCAAACGGCCTATGACTACCGGTCGATGTGATGTATGGTGGTCCTGTGCCATGTTTGGTCACAGGGCACACCCCCGGCCCCAACCGCTCCCCTGCGGTTGGGGCCTTTTTTGTCTGACGGCGCATGGCCAATGGTGCTATCAAAGAAGTGAGCCTGCGTTGGGAAGTGGCTCGGACCCAGCAGCCAGTCCGTGATCGCTCGTGGTCGATGTCTTACGCCGAAAGGCGTGGTTCGGCGCAGCCATGACATGAAAAAGCCCAGCGTACATGTTGTACGTCAGGCGGGAGGTCAGGGTTGGGTGCCAAGGCGCGGACTCGAACCGCGGACCGCACGATTTTCAGTCGTGAGCTCTACCAACTGAGCTACCTTGGCATAGGATGTGGCCGGCGGAACGCGGATGAGGCGGTGGGCGATAGAGGGCTCGAACCTCTGACATCCACGGTGTAAACGTGGCGCTCTTCCAGCTGAGCTAATCGCCCCATTTGGGCCGGTTGCTCATCGCTGTGCCCAGGAGAGGACTCGAACCTCCACGCCCTAAACGGGCACTAGCCCCTCAAGCTAGCGCGTCTGCCGATTCCGCCACCTGGGCAGGTGTTTCCTTCAGCGGTGCAGAGTATAGGGTTACTGCCGACGCGGCGTCAACATGAACGGCGCGGAAATCGCAATCCCGTCCCAAATCCA